>JBMDXL010000597.1:0-2780 GCA_048594465.1 Microlunatus sp.
GCTGAACCTGGTCGGGCTGCTGAACACGTACTGGGCGGTCATCCTGCCGCAGGTGCCCTCGGTCATCGCGTTGTTCGTGTTCAAGCAGTTCTTCGACGGGCTCCCCCGCGACTTCGAGGAGGCGGCCCGGATCGACGGGGCCGGCTTCTGGACCGTGTACCTGCGGATCGTGCTGCCCCTGTCCAAGCCGATCATCGCGGCGATGGCCATCGTCACCTTCGTGGGGGTCTGGAACAACCTGATCCTGCCGTTGTTCGTGCTGTCCAACCCCGATCTGATGACCATCCCGGTCGGGCTGGCCACCGTGCAGGGCTCCTTCGGTCAGCGGGCGTCCGACATCCAGGCGTCCTCCATCCTCGGCGCCCTGCCGCTGGTGATCTTGTTCCTGATCTTCCAGCGCCGGATCGTCGAGGGCTTCGCCGGCAGCGGCCTGAAGGGCTGAGGCCCTGCGGCCCGACCCGTTGGTGGCTTCGCGGTGAGATCCGGTTCCTGACCCCGCCCCCAGCCCAACCGTTCCTGACTCCCCGGTGAGATCCGGCCACAGCCGGACCCGCGCGACCGGCTCAGCCCGGACAGCCGGCTCGGCCCGTCCGGCTCAGCCCGTCCGGCTCAGGCGGCGGAACGGCGTTCGCCCAACCAGGGTTCGAAACCGTCGGTCCGCCCGATCCAGGCATCGACGCGGCGCAGCTCGGCCGGTGTGACCAGCGCCTGCGCGAACGCGTCGGCGACTCGGGAACGCTCGGCGGCCCGCACCCCGACGTACGTCAGGTGGGTGCTCGGCGGTCGCGTTCCCCAGGTCCCGTACGCGCCGACGCTGAGCTGACCTCCCGCGCCGTCCCAGACCCCGATCTCGCCAGGACGGGTCGGGAGCCAGAAGTGCCCCCGGGACCGGAGCCGGCCGCACCCGAGGTCCTCGATCAGGGCCATCAGGCGGTCCGGGTGGAACGGCAGCGACGCGGCGAGGTCCAGACTCCACACCCCGTCGCGGTCCGGCAGTCCGGCGCCCGTCACGGCCAGTGGGTCGGTGCGTCGACGCGCCACCGCCCAGGGGAGTCGACGGACGATCAGCTCGGCACCGACGACGTCGGCCCAGGGCCGGGGTGCACCGGCCACCGGGGCCAGCCGCTGCACCACGGCGTGCACGGTGTCGTCCACCGCGCCGGTGACCCCGACGACGTCGGCGCTCTCCAGCTGCCGGGCCAGCGCCTCCCCGACGGCCCGACGGTCCACCTCGCCCAGGGCCGAGCCGCGCTCGACCAGCAGATCGTCACCGAACAGGTCGTGCAGCAGGGTCTCCGCGTCGGCCAGGGCGACGACACCGGCCACCCGGGCCGGGCCGAGATCACGCGTCTCGACGGCGTGACTCAGCGCGCTCACCACGGTCTGCGGATCGGCGGTCACCGGCAGGGCCACCACCACCGCACGCCAGCGTCCGTCCGCGGCCAGCTGCGCCACGGTCGGCACCAGGTCCTCGCGCACCGCGCAGGCCACGCACGCGTGCTCCAGGGGCTGCTCGTCGTCGTACACGCTTCCGGACTGATCCAGCACGACCCGCCGCACGCCACCGCCGGCCGGCCCCACGCGGAGGTCGTGCTGCACCACCACAGCCGCGGTCAGATCGAGCAGCAGGCCGGCGCAGAAGGACTGTCGCAGCACCGGGTCCATCGACGCGACCACGATCACCGGGACGGTGAGGGGTTTCGAGTTGTCTCCCATGGACACGATTCTAGATGACAATGATTGTCGTCTAGAACCAGGGTCTCACCGCCGGGCCCGGCCGCGCCGACGTCCGGCCAGGGCGAGCAGACCGGCGAGCACCAAGGCCACGCCACCGAGCCCGACGAACAGGGCAGGACCGCCCGTGCTGGCCAACGCGCCGGACGAGCTCGACCCGGATCCGGACCCCGACCCCGATCCGGACCCCGACCCCGGTCCCGAGCCGCTGTCTACGGCGGCCAGCGTGAAGTCCAGGCCGGTGACGGCGGTGTCGGTGACCGTGAAGGTCAGCGTCGTCCCCCCCACCGCCCGGTAGCCCTCGGGGACCGTGACCTCGGCGGTGTAGCCGGTGTCCGGCGGGACGTTCTCGGCGGTCCAGACGCCGTTCTCGTCGGTGACCACTGTCTGCTCGAAGCTGTCGGAAGGGTCGGTCACCACGACCTGGATGCCGGGCAACGGGCTGCCGCTGTCATCGGTCACCGTGCCGCCAGCCGTGAACGTCGCCACGTCGGCCAGGACGAAGTCCTGACCGGTCACGTCGCCCCCCTCAGCGTCGACGGTGAAGGTGCGCGAGGAGTCGCCCACCACCTCGGTGCCGTCTGGGGCGACCACGGTGGCGGTGTACGCACCGGGCGGCAGGTCCGGGACCTGCCAGGCGCCATCAGTGCCGGTGGTGGCGGTGACGGTGGTGCCGCCCGGGCCCGTCAGCCGGATCGTCACCCCGCTGACCGGTTCACCGGTGCCGTCCCGGGTGACGGCTCCGGAGGCGGTGCCGGTGGCAGCAGCCTCCTGCTGCAGCACGAAGTCCTGGCCCGTGACGTCGGCATCGCTGATCGTGAACGTGCGCGTGGTCTCGCCGACGGGGTCGTAGCCGTCCGGCACGGTCACCGTCGCGGTGTAGCCGGTCGCCGGATCAAGCTCGTCGATCGTCCAGTAGCCCTGAGCGTTCGTGGTGGCGGTCCGCGTGCCACCGGTGGCCGGGTCGGTCACCGTCACCCCGATCCCGCCGATCGGCTGCCCCTCGTCGTCGGTCACCCGTCCACCGGCGGTGAAGGTGGCCGGCA
>JBMDXL010000598.1:0-8592 GCA_048594465.1 Microlunatus sp.
GTCAGTCCACGTCGAGGATCAGCGTCACCGGTCCGTCGTTGACCAGGGTGACCTGCATGTCCGCCCCGAAGACGCCGGTGGCCACCTCGGCGCCGAGCTCGCGCAGCGCACCGACGAAGGCCTCGACCAGCGGTTCGCTGACCGGTCGCGGTGCGGCTGCGTTCCACGAGGGGCGTCGCCCCTTGACCGTGTCGGCGTACAGGGTGAACTGGCTGACCACGAGCAGCGGCGCGCCCTCGTCGGCGGCCGAGCGCTCGTCGGCCAGGATCCGCAGCGTCCAGATCTTCGCCGCGAGCTTCGCGGCCAGGGCCGGGGTGTCGGTGTGGGTGGCGCCGACCACGACGACCAGGCCGGGACCGGGCAGCAGACCGACGATCTCCCCGCCGACCGTCACCGACGCCGAGCGGGCACGCTGCACGACGGCGCGCATCAGCGCGCCTTCCCGGACCCCGGCGTCGAATCGGCCGCCACGGTCGCCGTCGCCAGGGCTGTCGCCGACACGCTCCCGGCGCCGTCACCCTGCCGAATGGCCGTCCGGGCCAATCGCGCCAGACCAGCGTTGACCGGGGCCGCCAGGCCGTGCTCATGGGCGATCCGGACGATCTCCCCGTTGAGGTAGTCGGTCTCGATCGACCCGGTGCCACGGGTCAGCGACTGCCAGCTCGAACCACCCAACCGCGTGTCCTCCAGCCCGGGTACGGGCTCGACGGTGAAGCCCTCGGCCCGCGCCGCCGCCTCGGTGGCGTCGTCGACCACCGCGATCCCCGCGGCCGCCAGCACCGTACGCGCCTCGCCGTCGGCGGCCTCCCGGACCGGACCGGCCGCCGCCTGGTCGTCGGCCAGAGCGTCGAGCACGTTACCCAGGTTGCTGATCAGCTTGCGGTGCTTCCAGGCCATCACGTCGTCGGGCAGCTCGACCCCGAAGGTGGCCCTCCGCCAGTCGGCGGCCACCTCGTCGAGCAGATCGCGGTCATCTCGATCGGCCCGTTCCCGGGGCACCCGGCCGAGGTGCAGCACCCCGGAGACCGGGACGCCGCGGATGATCACCTCGCCCGGTTCCAGGTGCACCGCGGGCATCCACAGGCAGATCCCGAACACCCGACGGACGTAGCGCGCGGCCAGCCCCTCCGCGCTCACCCCGTTGGTGGCCAGGAACACCGGGAGCAGGTCGCCCACGGTCCCCAGCCAGCTGCCGTCGGCGTCGCGGACCGGAGCGTCGGCCACCTCCGGCAGCACGTCGAGCAGCTGCTGGGTCTTCACCGACACCACGAGCACGTCGTCCGGCCCGAGCGTGACGTCGGCGACCGACCGGACGGCGGTGACCGGCAGGGTGACGTCCTCTGTCGGTGTCCGCAGTCGCAGCCCGTTCTGCTGCAGGGCGCTCAGGTGGTCCCCCCGGGCGACCAGCACGGTGGGAAGCCCGGCCTGGACCAGCCGGGCTCCGATCCCGCCGCCGATCGCCCCGGCTCCGATGATCACGTACCTGCGCATCCACCGACCCTATGCGCGGCGCCGGTCGGGTTCGGCGAGGATCGAGGCGTGACCATCGACGTGATCTTCCGCGCCCTGGAACCGTCCGACCTGTCCGACCTGGACTGGTCCGGCGGCCCGGAGCACCTGACCGCGATCGCCGAGGTGCTGCCGCTGATGGTGGCCGACGAGGCGGAGTACGTGGTGGGGGAGCTGCCCAACGGGCGGCTGGTGGCGGCCGGCGGGGCGGACCTGCGTCCGGTGGCCGAGGCGGGGGTGCTGTGGCAGCTGGCGGTGCACCCCCTGCTGCAGGGTCTCGGCGTCGGCACCGCGATGATCGCCGACCTGGAGCACCGGGTCGCCCGTCGTGGTCGGACGGAGGCGCGCCTGAGCGTGGAGCTGGACAACCCGGCCGCCCACCGGCTCTACCGGCGGCTCGGCTACCGCGAGCACGGCTCGGCCCTGGACTCGTGGCCGGTCGCCGACGGCCGCCGCTACGTGACGGTGACCACCGTGCTGCGCAAGCCGCTGGACCTCGGCTCCTGAGCACGCGTCGCCGCTGGGGGCGTCCTCGGCACGGAAGCGCGCCGGCCCTGCGCGTCAGCTGGGTCGGACGGAGTAGTCCAGACCTACACTCGCGGGCATGTCCGTCGCCGTCGTGTTCGCCGTCCTGCTGATCGCCGGCATCGCCGCGCTGGGCGTCGCTGCCGTGATCGCCCTGGTGCTGTTGCTGGTCCGCGGCCGTTCCGTGGAATCCTGAACGGGTGCCTTTCCAGATCCCGTCCGACCTGAATCCCGCCCTCACCCCGCTCGCCTGGCTGCTCGGCCGCTGGGAGGGCACCGGTCGTGCCTCCTATCCCGACACCGACGACCTCGAGTTCGGTCAGCAGATCGACTTCGCCGACAACGGCGGTGAGTACCTGCACTACCTCTCCCAGACCTTCACCCTGGACTCCGACGGCAAGGCGAGCCAGCCGCTGTCGATGGAGACCGGCTTCTGGCGGCCCCAGCCCGACGGCGGTCTCGAGGTCGTGCTCTGCCAGCCGGGCGGCTACGCCGAGGTCTGGTACGGCCAGATCGCCGGGGCCAAGATCGAGCTGGCCACCGACGCCATCCTGCGCAGCGCGTCCGCCGAGGAGTACACCGCCGGCCAGCGCCTGTACGGCTACGTCGAGGGCGACCTGCTGTGGACGTTCGACAAGGCCGCCGGCGGCCACCCGCTGCAGAACCACCAGTGGGGTCGGCTGCAGCGCACCCAGGCCTGATGCTCGCGGCGTCGGGCGCGTCGTCGACGAGGAGGATCGGTCACGCCGACGGGGCTCGACACGAGCCGGAACCTCCTTCTCGCCGCGACTAACCTGGGGGCATGTCCACCACCCCGTCCGCTGCCGTGCTCGCCGAGACGGGACCCGACGCCGGACAGCCCTGGCACTACGGGGACCCGCTGCGCGAGCAGCGTCGGCTGGAGGCGGGGGACGGGGCCGTCGACCTGTCCCACCGGGGGGTGCTGGCCGTCTCCGGCCCGGACCGGCTGAGCTGGCTGCACTCGCTGACCACCCAGCACCTGAGCGACCTGGCCCCCGGGGTCGGGGTCACCACGTTGGTGCTCTCCCCGCAGGGTCACATCGAGCACGCGCTGTACGGCGTCGACGACGGGGAGACCTTCTGGGCGCACACCGAGCCCGGGGCCGCCGCAGCCGCCGCCACCTGGCTCGACCGGATGCGGTTCATGATGCGGGTCGAGGTGCTCGACCGGACTGCCGAGTACGCCGTGGTCTGGCGGGCGGGAGCGCCCGAGGGTGACCGGCTGGCGCGTTCCGGACCCGACTCGCTCGGCGGCCACGAGGTGCTGGTCCCGCGCAGCGCGCTGGCCGAGACCCTGGCCGAACGGTCACCGGCGGGGCTGTGGGCGTACGAGGCACGGCGGATCGCCGCCGGCGTCCCCCGGATCGGGCTGGACAGCGACCACCGCACCATCCCCAACGAGCTGGGCCTGCTGGGTCCTGCCGTGCACCTGGACAAGGGCTGCTACCGCGGTCAGGAGACGATCGCCCGGGTGCACAACCTCGGTCGTCCGCCGCGTCGGCTGGTCCGGCTGCACCTGGACGGCTCGACCGACACGCTGCCCCCCGCGGGTGCCCCGCTGACCCTGGACGGCCGTCCGGTCGGGTTCGTCGGTTCGACGGCGCGGCACTACGAGCTGGGTCCGATCGCGCTGGGCCTGGTCAAGAGGGGCACCGACCCGGCCCGCGACCTGCTGGCCGCCGGTCCGGGCGAGGGCGGCGAGCCCGCCGTGGCGGCGGCCCAGGAGATCCTGGTGGACCCGGAGGTCGGGCTGCACGTCCGCGCCCGGATCTGAGCCGACAGGGTCCACTCCCGCGCGGCGGCCGTCAACGCCCAGTCGTGCCGAGAGGGGAGTAGCCTCCGACACCGTGACCGACCTCGCCGACGCCGCCCAGCCGACCTCCGCACCAGGACCGTTCGAGAGCGACCCGATCCTGGTGCAGGTGGTCCGCAACGGCACCATCGAGAGCGTCCACCACGGCCGGGTCGCGGTCACCGACCCCGAGGGGCGCCTGGTCCGCTCGCTCGGTGCGGCGCTGGCCCCGATGTACCCCCGGAGCTCGAGCAAGCCGATGCAGGCGGTCGGTCTGGTCCGGGCGGGACTGGACCTGCCGCCCGATCTGCTGGCCCTGGTCTGCGCCTCGCACTCCGGGGAGCCGTTCCACGTCGACGCCGTCCGCCGCATCCTCACCGGTGCCGGGCTGAGCGAGGACGACCTGCAGACCCCGCCGGACTGGCCGGCCGACGAGCAGGCGACCCACGACCTGATCCGGGCCGGCGGGGACCGCTCGTCGATCACCATGAACTGCTCGGGCAAGCACGCCGGCATGCTGGCCACCTGCGTCGTCAACGGCTGGCCGACGGCCACCTACCGCGATCCCGACCACCCCGTGCAGCTGGCCATCCTGCAGACCATCGACGACCTGGCCGGCGAGCAGGCCGGGCTGCTCGCGGTCGACGGCTGCGGGGCCCCGCTGTACGCCGTCAGCCTCTACGGGCTGGCCCGCTCGTTCGGTCGGATCGCCGGTGCCACCGAGGGTCCCGAGGCCCGGGTCGCCGAGGCGATCCGCAGCCACCCCGAGAACGTCTCCGGCACCCGCCGCGACGAGCTCGCGCTGCACCGGGCGATCCCGGGGCTGGTGGGCAAGGCCGGCGCCGAAGCCGTCTACGCGGTCGGGCTGGCCGACGGGACCGGGGTCGCGGTCAAGATCAGCGACGGTTCACCGCGTGCCCGGGCGGCGGCGATGGCCGCCACGCTGCAGCGGTTGGGCTACGAGTCCCCGGTGCTGGACGAGCAGATCGCCACCCCGGTGCTGGGGCACGGTGACCGGGTCGGGGAGATCGGGCCCGTGGCCGAGGCCTTCGCCCGCCTCTGACGGCTCCTACCGGTCCCGTCGCGGGGGCCGAACGGACCGACGGGACCGTGCGTCTGTTCGTCACATTCCTGTCCTAGTGTTCTCGCGTGAACACCGACGACTTCGACGCCGTCCTCTTCGACCTGGACGGCGTGCTGACGCCGACGGCCGAGGTGCACATGATGGCCTGGCAGAAGATGTTCTCGGAGTACCTCGGCGCGCGTGGCGTCGCCGAGCCGTACACCGAGAGCGACTACTTCGACTACATCGACGGCAAGCCCCGCTACGACGGGGTGCGGTCCTTCCTGGCGTCGCGGGAGATCACCCTGCCGGAGGGCAGCTCCGACGACCCGGCCGACGCCGACACCGTCTGCGGGCTGGGCAACCGCAAGAACGACGTCTTCGCCGCCGTGCTGGAGACCGACGGGGTCACCCCGTACGCCGGGTCGGTCGCGTTCCTGGACCACCTGCTGACCACCGGCACCCAGGTCGCGGTGGTCTCCTCGTCCCGCAACGCGCCGGCCGTGCTGGCCGCCGCCGGACTCGCCGACCGCTTCGAGGTCGTCGTGGACGGTGTGGTGGCCGCGGCGGAGCACCTGGCGGGCAAGCCGTCACCCCAGACGTTCCTGCACGCGGCCGACAAGTTGGGCGTCCCCGCCGAGCGGGCCGTGGTGGTGGAGGACGCGCTGTCCGGCGTCGAGGCCGGTCACGCCGGCGACTTCGGGCTGGTGATCGGTGTCGACCGGGGGGTGGGGGCGGACCGGTTGCACCAGGCGGGCGCCGACGTCGTCGTCGCCGATCTCGCCGACCTGCTGCCCGGAGCCGACGAGGTGACCGCGTGAGGGGCTCGAGCGGGGACACCCCACCCGACGCGGCCGATCCGCTGGACCGGCACCGGTTCCCGGTCGAGGAGTGGCGGTTCGTCGAGAAGAACTACGGCGGCAAGGACCTCGGGGTCACCGAGACCCTGTTCGCGGTCGGCAACGGCTACCTGGGCTTGCGCGGCAACGTGGAGGAGGGGCGCGAGACCCACGCGCACGGCACCTTCATCAACGGCTTCCACGAGATCTGGCCGATCCGGCACGCCGAGGAGGCGTTCGGGTTCGCCCGGGTCGGGCAGACCATCGTCAACGTCCCCGACAACAAGACGATCAAGCTGTACGTCGACGACGAGCCGCTGCTGCTCGCGGTCGCGGACCTGCGCTCGTACGAGCGGGCCCTGGACTTCCGCAGCGGGGTGCTGAGCCGGGAGATCACCTGGCGGACGCCCGGTGGCAAGACGGTGCACGTGAAGTCGACCCGGATGGTGTCGTTCCCGCAGCGGCACCTGGCGATCATGACCTTCGAGGTCACCATGCTCGACTTCGGTGCTCCCGTGGTGATCTCGTCGCAGACGCTCAACCGGCAGGACGGGCGCGACGAGTACCACGTCAAGGCCGCGGCCATGGGGGCCGGCGTCGACCCGCGCAAGGCGGAGTCTTTCGAGGACCGGGTGCTCGACCCGCAGCTGCACCACGCCGAGGACGACCGGATCGTGCTGGGCTACCGCTGCCACAACTCGAAGATGACCCTGGCCGTCGGCGTCGACCACTCCATCGTCACCGAGAACCCGTACACGCAGCACATCAGTGCCGACGAGGACACCGGCAAGATGGTCTACCGGGTGGACGCCGAGCCCGGTCGGACGATCACCGTGACCAAGATCGTCTCGTACCACTCCTCCCGGGGCGTGCCGGTGAGGGAGCTCGTGGACCGCTGCCGCCGGACGCTGGACCGGGTGGCGCGCCAGGGCGTCGAGCTGCAGTACAGCGAGCAGCGCCGGTGGCTGGACGAGTTCTGGGCCCGCGCGGACGTGGAGGTCACCGGTCAGCCGGAGGTCCAGCAGGCCATCCGCTGGAACCTGTTCCAGCTGGCCCAGGCCACCGGTCGGGCGGAGCAGTCCGGGGTGCCGGCCAAGGGGGTGTCGGGATCGGGCTACGGCGGCCACTACTTCTGGGACACCGAGATCTACGTGCTGCCCTTCCTCACCTACACCTCGCCGTGGATGGCGCACAGCGCGCTCCGCTTCCGCTACAACATGCTGCCCGCCGCCCACCGGCGCGCGGAGGACCTGGCGCAGGAGGGCGCGCTCTTCCCGTGGCGGACGATCAACGGCGAGGAGGCCAGCGCCTACTACGCAGCCGGCACCGCGCAGTACCACATCGACGCCGACATCTCGTACGCGCTGATGAAGTACGTGACCGCCACCGGTGACGAGGACTTCCTCCGGCGCGAAGGCGTCGACATCCTGGTGGAGACGGCGCGGCTGTGGGCCGATCTCGGTTTCTGGCGGGAACGCAGCGACGACGACGGCCCCGACCGGTCCTTCCACATCCACGGGGTCACCGGTCCGGACGAGTACACCACCGTCGTCAACGACAACCTGTTCACCAACGTGATGGCGCGCTTCAACCTGGCCAAGGCGGCCGAGGTGGTCCGTCGGCTGGCCGAGCACGACGGGGTGCTGTTCGACCAGCTGGTCGACCGCCTCGGTCTGGAGCAGCGCGAGGTCGACGAGTGGGCGGCGGCGGCCGAGGCGATGTCGATCCCGTACGACAAGGGCACCGGCATCCACCCGCAGGACTCCCGCTTCCTGGACCGCGAGGTGTGGGACCTCAAGGCGACCCCGCCGGACCGGCGGCCGCTGCTGCTGCACTACCACCCGCTGGTCATCTACCGGTTCCAGGTGATCAAGCAGGCCGACGTCGTGCTGGCCCTATTCCTGCAGGGTGATCACTTCTCGCTGGAGGAGAAGCGCGCCGACTTCGACTACTACGACCCGATCACCACCGGGGACTCCACCCTGTCCGGCGTGGTGCAGTCGATCATCGCGGCCGAGGTCGGCTACCGGTCGCTGGCCCTGCGCTACTTCTACAGCTCGTTGTTCGTGGACCTGGCCGATCTGCACGGCAACACCAGCGACGGCGTGCACGTGGCCTCGACCGGTGGGGTCTGGAACGCCCTGGTCTTCGGCTTCGGCGGAATGCGCGACTACAACGGCGAGATCACCTTCGACCCACGGCTGCCGAAGGACTGGGACCGGCTGAGCTTCCGGTTCATGCTGCGCGGCACCCGGGTGAAGGTCTCGGTGCTTCAGGACTCGATCTCCCTCGAGGTCGAGGACGGGGACGCCGCCGAGGTGTCGGTGCGTGGACAGCGGGTGACGGTCCGCGCCGGCGTCCCGGTGAGGTGGCCGCTGGAGGGCCTGGGTCCGCTGATCGACGGTGAACCGACCCTGCACTCCGGCGAACGCCGCCAGGACGGGACCCTGATCATCGCCAGCGTGCCGCAGGCGGTGAGCCGGCGCCAGCAGCGCTGAGGCCAGACCGCGGTCGCGGTCGTGGTCGGCTCGGCGGTGCGGGCCGCCGGTGGGGCGAACAGAGAAGGCCCAGGTCAGTCGACCACCGCTTCCGTCCGGGCTCAGTTGACCGGTCCGGAGCCCTCCAGGTCGCTCGGGTCCTTCAGGTAGGTCTTGCGCGCGTAGACCGCGCGGTTGATCAGCCAGGTGATCAGCCACAGCGCTATGCCGACGGCGAGCAGGACGCCGGCGATCTGGTACTGGACGGGGTTCCGGCCGGTCCACGGGCCGACCAGGAAGGCGCAGCAGAGGCCGCCGATGATCGGGATCACCGTGGGGGCCACGAAGTGCTTGTGCGACTTGCTG
>JBMDXL010000599.1:0-2170 GCA_048594465.1 Microlunatus sp.
ACTACGACCGAGTGCTGCGGCAGCGGAGCACGTTGCTCAAGTCGCTGAGCGGGCGCTCCCGGGGCGGACCGCCACCGGCCGAGGCGGCCTCCACCCTCGACGTGTGGGACACGCACCTGGCCGCGGCCGGTGGGGAGCTGCTGGCCGCCCGGCTGCGGACGCTGACCGAGCTCGCGCCCCACGTCAGCGCCGCGTACGCCGACATCGCCCCGACCAACTCCGAGGTGACCGCCACCTACAAGTCCGGGCTGGAGCTGACCGCGGAGATGACCCGGGACGAGCTCACCGAGACGATGGTGGCCGGGCTGCAGGAGCGGCGGTCCGACGAGATCCAGCGTGGGGTGTGCCTGGTCGGACCGCACCGCGACGACGTGCTGCTGATGATGGGGCCGATGCCGGCCAAGGGGTACGCCAGCCACGGCGAGTCCTGGTCGCTGGCCCTCGCCCTGCGGCTGGGCTCGTTCCAGCTGCTGCGCGACGACGCGGTCGAGCCGGTGCTGGTGCTGGACGACGTGTTCGCCGAGCTGGACAGCACCCGCCGGGAGCGGCTGGCCTCCAGCGTGGTCAGCGCCGAGCAGATCCTGGTCACCGCCGCCGTCGGCGCGGACGTGCCCGCGGCCCTGGCCGGCCGCCGCTACCGGGTGGCCGCCGGGGAGGTCACCGCCGATGAGTGAGCCGCCCGCCGAGGGGACACCGGCCGGCGGTCCCGCGGAACCGGGCGACCCCGGCCCGGGAGTACCCGCGCACGATCCGAGCGGTCTCGACCTGGCCCGCTCGATCGCCGACTCGATCGGCGCCCGTCCCCGCCGGCGGGTGAAGAAGCGCGCGCCGCGACCCGAGCGGGTCGACCCGGTGCGCTCCGGCGCCCGGCCGGACGAGCGCGACCCCAAGACGCTGAGCACCGCGCTGGAGAACCTGGTCGACGCCAAGGGCTGGAGCACCGACCTGAGCATCCGCGCCCTGCTCGCCCGCTGGCCCGCCCTGGTCGGTCCGACCAACGCGGCGCACTCCTGGCCGGAGTCGTACGCCGAGACCGTCCTCACCGTCCGGACCGAGTCCACCGTCTGGGCCACGTCGCTGCGGACGATGGCCCCGCAGCTGGTGGCCAAGCTGAACGAGGCGCTGGGCGACGGGACGGTCACCCGGGTCGCCGTGCTCGGGCCGCAGGGTCCGAGCTGGAAGAAGGGACCGCTCTCGGTCCGCGACGGGCGCGGCCCGCGCGACACGTACGGCTGAGT
Organism: Microlunatus sp.; assembly: GCA_048594465.1. Lineage (GTDB taxonomy): Bacteria > Actinomycetota > Actinomycetes > Propionibacteriales > Propionibacteriaceae > Microlunatus. The sequence continues at coordinate 1,239 of JBMDXL010000599.1, forward strand.
CCCGGACGCCTGGCTTCCGGGCGGCTGAGCCACCGGTGGTCGGGGCTCGGGCCGTCAGCGGCGGGGCGACCGCGTAGGACGAACCGGTCCGCCTATTAGGCTGCGCCGGGTGATCTGGGCCGACCTCCGCATCCTGGTGCTCGACACCGGGCGCGTCTGGTGGCGGACCCTGCCACAGCTGCTGTCGGTCTACCTGCTGGGCTGGTTGGGGGTCCAGCTGGCCCAGCGGTTCGCCATCCGGGCCGGCGAGTGGAACTCGTGGGTCGCGCTGGCCATCTTCTCCTTCGGCTTCCTGGCCCAGCTCGTGGCGATCGTGGTGATGCTGCAGATCCTCGGCCGCGAGCTCGGCGTCCGCGAGCTGATCCCCGAGTCCGAGGCCGCCGGCGACGACCGCGACACCAGCCTGACCCGGCTGGTCTCGATCACCCTGCTGCCCTTCCTCGGCATCTACGCCGCCTTCGGCGAGGTGGCCCAGGCCGCCACCCAGCTGGCCAACGAGCAGCTCTTCCGCAACGGGGTGCTCAGTGAGGGCCCCTCGGTGCTCGGCACCCTGAGCGCCGCGGCCAACGACCACCCCTGGTGGCTGCTCGCCGGTCTGGTCGCCATCTACCTGCTCCGCCGGGGCGTCGACCTGCTGCACGACCGCACCGGTCTGCGGGTGCTCGGCATCCTGGTCGCGCTGATCGAGTCGTTCTTCCTGCTCGTGGTCATCATGGGCGGCATCCGGGTCTGGCAGCTGGCTCAGCTGTGGATCGGGCAGCGGCAGTTCATGGCGTGGTTGGCCGTGGTCAAGAACGCCGTCCTGGACGCCCTCTCGGTGATCTCCATCCACCTGCCCGACCTGGTCACCCGGGCCGCCGCCTTCGTGGCCGAGCAGGTCTGGCCGCTGTTCTGGGAGGCGCTGGCCCAGCCGATCATCTGGCTGGCCGTCG
>JBMDXL010000006.1:0-5978 GCA_048594465.1 Microlunatus sp.
GCCCGCGCGGGCGCCCCCGCCACCCCCAGCCCCGGCCCTCCGCCGCCCCCCCGGACCCCGAACGCTTACCGCGACGTCCGGACGGCGAGCCGTCGGTGCCAGCCATCTGAGCCAGCCCGAACCCAGGGTGCTCGAAGGCGACCCCAGCACCAGACCCGGAGATGGCTTCTCGGGAACCTCAGGTCTGGGAGATCTCGGGTCGGTTCTCGTACGCGGTGGAGAGGACGGTGGTGGTGTGGGTCGAGCACTTCGCCTCGGCGCGGATCCGGGCCAGCAGCGACTCCAGCGCGGCCATGGTCGGCACCTGGACCTTGAGCAGGTAGCTGGGCTCCCCCGCCACCGAGTAGCAGGACAGGATCTCCTCGATGTGCTGCAGCCGCTCGGGCGCGTCGTCGGCCTGGCTGGGGTCGAACGGCTTGATGGCCACGAACGCGGTGACCAGCTGCCCGAGCTGGCCCGGGTCGAGGACGGCGCGGTAGCCCTTGATCACCCCGCGCTGCTCCAGCCGTCGGACGCGCTGCTGCGCGGCCGAGGTGGACAGCCCGGTCTCCTTGCCGATGTCGGTGTAGGACATCCGGCCGTCGCGCGCGAGAAGCGAGAGAATGCGGCGGTCCAAGGGCTCCATGGCACGTATCGTGCCAGGATCTCCTCGTGGCATCGCAAAGATTGTTGCTTCTTGATACGGCGTCGTTGTACTTCCGGGCCTTCTTCGGTGTGCCCGACAGCGTCCGCGCTCCCGACGGCACACCGGTCAACGCCGTCCGCGGTCTGCTCGACTTCATCGCCCGGCTGGTCGACACCTACCAGCCGAGCCACCTGGTCTGCTGCTGGGACAACGACTGGAGGCCTCAGTGGCGGGTGGACCTGATCCCCAGCTACAAGGCGCACCGGGTGGCCGGGGCGGGTGACAGCGTGGTCGGGGAGATGGCCTCCTCGGCGTCGACCGAGGGCGAGCAGGCGCCGGACGACCTCGCCGTGCAGGTGCCGGTGATCATCGACGTGCTGGCGGCCCTGGGTCTGGCCGTGGTCGGCGCGGACGGCTACGAGGCCGACGACGTGATCGGCACCCTCGCCGCAACCGCGGAGATGCCGGTCGACGTGGTCACCGGTGACCGCGACCTGTTCCAGGTGGTCGACGACGCCCGTGAGGTGCGGGTGCTCTACATCGCCCGTGGGGTGGGCAAGCACGAGCGGGTCGACGACGCGTGGGTGCGGACGAAGTACGCCATCCCCGCGGCGCACTACGTGGACTTCGCCGTGCTGCGCGGTGACGCCTCCGACGGCCTGCCCGGGGTGGCCGGCATCGGGGAGAAGACGGCGGCGTCGTTGATCAGCTCGTACGGCGGTCTGGACGAGATCCTGGCGGCCGCCAGCGAGTCCTCCACCGCCATCAGCCCGAGCGTGCGGTCCAAGCTCGGTCAGGCCATCGACTACCTGGCCGTGGCGCCGACCGTGGTCCGGGTGGCGACCGACATCGACCTCGGGGTGGAGGTCGATCAGCTGCGGCTGCCCGCCGCCCCGGCCGACCCCGAGGCCTTCGCCGCCCTCACCGAGCGGTACGGACTCGGCAGCAGCGCCGACCGGGTCCGGGCGAGTCTTGCCGGACTGGCCTGAGCTCGACCGGCTGCGGACGGCCCGCGGACGCCCGTACGCCATCGAGCTCAGCCCCCCGGCCGACGGGGCTGCGCGCCCGGTCGACCCGGCCGCGGTGGTCGGGGCGTACGGCGCCGGCAGCCGGCCTCTCGTGCTGTGGGGCGCCTGGCGCGTCGGCGAGGTGGTGGTCGCCGTCGACCCGCTGCTGGAGCGGGGTGGTCTGTCCGCCACCGACTGCTGGCCAGCGCTGCGGGTCTGGCCGGAGCTGACCGGGACCCTGCCCGGCGGGGTCGGGGGCGGCTGGTTCACGGCCCTCGGCTACGACCCGGGAACGTCCTGGGTGGCGTTCTGCGACGCGGTGCTGCGCGGCCGACCGGACGGCAGCTGGGTGTTCGAGAGCCTTGGGCTGGGGGGTCGGGAGCAGACCACCGCCGCCGCGGCCGCCGGGGCGCGAGCGGCGCTGGCCGCCGGCCGACGGGCCACCGCCGGCGCACCAGACACCGCTGCGCCGGCTCTCGGACCGCTCTCCCCCGTCGGCGGGCTCGCGACCGCCGCCGACGGCCACCTGGCCGGAGTGGAGCGGGTGGTCGGGCGGATCCGGGCCGGGGAGGTCTACCAGCTCAACCTGTGCACCCGGCTGACCGGGGAGCTGACCGTCGACCCGCTGACGCTGTTCGTCCGGTCGGCCGGCGCGACCCGGCCGGCGTACGCGGCCCACCTGCCCACCGGCCCCGACACGACCCTGGTCAGTCTCAGTCCGGAGCGGTTCGTGACCGTCACCGACGGACGGGTGACCACGTCACCGATCAAGGGCACCACCAAACGCAGCGAGGATCCCGACGGGTCCCGGCTGCGGGCGTCGGCCAAGGACGCGGCCGAGAACGTGATGATCACCGACCTGATGCGCAACGACCTGTCCCGGGTGTGCGTGCCGGGCAGCGTGGCGGTCACCGGGCTGCTGGAGACCGAGCCGCACCCGGGGGTGTGGCACCTGGTCTCCACCGTGGTGGGTGACCTGGCGCCGGAGGTGGCCGTGGCGGACCTGCTGGCGGCGACCTTCCCGCCCGGCTCGGTGACCGGTGCCCCGAAGTCGAGCGCGGTCCGGGCCATCGCCGCCGAGGAACGGCAGCCGCGCGGGGCGTACACGGGGGCCGCCGGGTTGCTGACCCCCGACGGTCGGGCCGAGCTGAGTGTGCTGATCCGGACGTTCGAGGTCTCCGGCCGACGGGTCGAGCTCGGGGTGGGCGGCGGGATCACGGTGGACAGCGTGCCGGTCCGCGAGTGGTGGGAGTGCCTGCACAAGGCTGAGCCGCTGGCCGTGGCCGCGGGCTCGCGGCTGGTGCCCGGACTGGACGACCGTGCGGCCCCGGTGACCGCCGGGCTGCTCACCGGGGGCGTGTTCGAGACCGTGCTGTGCCGGTCAGGTCGGCCGTTGCGGCTGGCCGACCACCTGTCCCGGTTGACCCGGTCGGTCCGTGAGCTGTACGACGCCGACCGGCCCGCCGACGTGGCGGCGCGGGTGGCCGAGGCTGCGGGTAGCGGTGTCGACGACCGGCGGTCCGCGCTGCGGGTGCACGTGCGGCCGGGTCCCGACGGCCCGCTGACCTCGGTCACCGTCCGACCGCTGGGACCGCGGCTGCGTTCCTGCGCGCTCCGGCTCGTCCCGCGCAGCGCGGTGTCGTGGCGGCACAAGTGGGCCGACCGCACCGAGCTGACCGCGGCCGAGGAGCTGACCACCCCCGCCCTCCCCTGCTTCTGCGATCCCGACGGTCGGCTGGCCGAGACCAGCCGCGGCAACCTCTTCGTCCTGGGCACCGACGACGTCTGGCGGACGCCGCCGGCGGGTGAGCACGTGCTGCCGGGCGTGACCCGGCGGGCGCTGCTCGACGTGCTCGGCGACCACGGGGTGACGGTCGAGATCGCGCCGATCCGCGCTCAGGACCTCACCGGGATCCGCGCGGCCGTGTGGACCAGCAGCCTGAGCGGCGTGGTGGCGGTCGAGACGCTGGACGGGCGGCCGCTGACCGCCGACCGGACCGCCGCGCGCTGGACGGAGTGGTTGGGGGTGGGGTGATCAGCCCGGCGGTCGCGGGGCGGCGAGGACCTGCGCCACGTTGCCCGGCCGGTTGACGAAGCGCGGTCGGCTGGTGCGCCGGGACAGCTCCCAGACGCCCCAGCACGCCGGGTCGTCCAGGGCCACGACGACGTCGGCGCGCTCGGCCAGCGCGCGGGTGGCCGAGGTGGTGCGACAGGCGACCGCCAGCATCCGGCCCGGCGAGGCCCGCCAGCGGTCGGGCAGCGGGAGCCGGTGGACACCGGCCCGGCCGCGCCGGAGGACCCCGCGGACCTTCTGCCGCAGACCGCGTGGCCGGGGCGCCTTGGCGGTCGAGGTCGAGGCCCGGCTGAGGGGCCGCCCGGGCACCAGCGACCGGTCGACCACCAGGTGGGTCCCCACCGCCAGCGGCTCGGTCGGAGGGTCCAGCGACAGCAGGTCGTAGGACGCCCCGGGCAGGTTGATCGCTCGCGCGACGTTGGTCACCAGGTTCGGGCTGGGGACGACGGTGGTGACGATCAGGATCCTCACGGCGCCTCCTGGACGGTGGTGAGCAGGTGCTCGATCCGGGGTCGGAGCTGCCGGTCGCGCTCGAACCTCGCCGCGAACTCGACGCAGGCCCGTCGGGTGTCGTCGTCGACGCGCGACGCGGCGGCGGCCGCCGCCGAGAGGGCCGCGCCGATCGCCGGGGCGGACATGTCCGCGGCCGGGAACCACAGCGGGTAGCCGTCCAGGACGGTCGAGGCCGCGTTCGCGGGATCGTGCACCGACACGATGGGCAGGGCGGACGACATGTACTCGAACACCTTGCCGCTGGTCACGTAGATGCCCGCCCCCAGGATCAGCAGCAGCACGTCGAAGGACTCGTACGCCGCCACCACCGCGGTCTTGTCGACGCGACCCCGGAAGAAGACGTCGTCCTTGGCGGCGTCGCTGACCAGGTTCTTGAGCTTGGCGTTCTCGGTGGCGAAGAAGCCGAGGTACCCCCACAGGTCGGCTGACGAGCGACGTAGCAGCTCATCGGTCTCGCGGGCGTGCCGCCATCCGGCGATGAACTCCGCGATCGGCACCTTCGGGCTGATCGTGCCGATGTAGCCGAACCGCAGCGGGGACCCGGGCTCAGGGGCGAGCGCGCGGACGACGGGTGCCAGCTCCTCGTCGTACCCGTTCATGACGGTGAACATCTTCGGTGCCGCCACCGGGTACTCGCGCTCGTGCCAGCTGCGGATCTGGTCGTTGACGAACCAGAGCTCCTCGGCGTCGGCCACGTACGCCGCTTCGAGCTCCTTGACCCGCGCATCGAGCTCGAGCTCGTCGCCGGAGAACACGTCGAGACGCCAGGCGTCGCGGTAGTCCATCACGTACGGCACGCCGTGCTGCGCGTGCAGGTGCGGACCGACGACCAGGTCGACGTTGGGGTTGGCCGTGCCGATGACCAGGTCGATCGGGCGCCGGGCCATGATCGCGTCGGCCGCCGCCAGCAACCGCGGCTTCCACGGTCCGTAGTTGACCTCGGGGAAGTCCCGCTGGTCGAGCTCACGCTGCTGCTCCGCCCAGCGCTGCGGGTCCTTGGCCTGGGCCCTCGACCACAGCGAGATCTCCCGCTCCAGCAGCGGCCAGTCGAAGTCGATCCGTTCCACCGTGATCTCCGGGGCGACCAGGGCCTCCAGCGACGGGTCGGCGCCGGTGAAGCGCTCGAACACCTCACGGCGCGCCGTCAGCACGGTGACGTCGAAGCCGATCCGGTGCAAGGTGTTGGCCGTGGCCAGGGCCCGGTAGACGCCGCCGCCGCGGCACGGCGGAAAGCCCCAGGCGACGTAGAGTACGTGCGGTCGGCGGGCAGAGGTGGCATCCGGACGAGGGGGCACCGTGACCGGGGGGCGCCGCGGCACCGAGGTCGGCATCGTGCGGACCGGACGGTCCAGCAGCGCACTCAGGGCTGCGACCGAGTGCTCGCCCGCGTGCACCGCGGCGACGAAGTCCGGCCCGCGTCGGGCCAGCTCGCGATAGGTGTCGGCCCGGTCGCGGAGCCCGAGCAGGACGTCCCCGGCGGTGGCGGGATCCACCTGGATGATCGGCAGCTCCCGGCCGGTCGTCCGGTGGACGTGGTCGCGGACTCCGTCCGAGACCATCCCGAGCACGAGGCGTCCGGCGGCCATCGCCGTGACGGCGGTGAGCCCGTAGTCGTCGGGCCCGATCTCGTCGATGACCACGTCGGCCCCGGCGATCACCTCGGGCCGCCGCGCGTGGGGGACGTCGGCGAGGGACACGTAGGTGACGACACCGTCGGCGGCGAGCTGGGTGAGCACCGGGTCGATCCAGCCCGGACGTC
>JBMDXL010000060.1:0-1652 GCA_048594465.1 Microlunatus sp.
ACCGAACCGAGCGCGGCCGCGCCGGACACCAGCACCGAGGTTTCGTGGCCGATCCGGCCGAGGCGTCGAGTCTCCATGGGCAGGACTCTACGTCGCTGTCTGTGAGCGACGTCACTCCCCCGGCGTCAGGTCTCACGCGCGGCCTGTGGACGAGACCGGGCGGCCCGTCGGCGGCGGCCGGTACGGTCGGGCCATGACGACCGACGTGGCCGCCCATCCCGTCGCCCGGCAGGTGATCCAGGCGCGGGCCGGACCCGACGCCCGACTCCGCGACGACCAGGCCGAAGCGATCGCCCGGCTGACCGCCGAGGTCGATCCCGAGAGCGGCGACGGCACCGGCGCGCGGGTGCTGGTCGTGCAGCGCACCGGCTGGGGCAAGTCGGCGGTGTACTGGGTGGCCACCGCGATGCGCCGGGCATCCGGGGCGGGCCCGACACTGGTGGTGAGCCCGCTGCTGTCGCTGATGCGCGACCAGGTCGCGGCCGCCGGACGGGCCGGGCTTCGCGCCGCCACGATCAACTCCTCCACCGTCGCCGAATGGGACCGGATCGAGTCCGAGCTGGCCGAGGACGCGCTCGACGTCGTCCTGGTCTCGCCCGAACGGCTGGCCAACCCCGGCTTCGGGGAGCGGGTGCTCGACGCCATGGCCGGCGAGATCGGACTGCTGGTGATCGACGAGGCGCACGCGATCTCGGACTGGGGCCATGACTTCCGTCCCGACTACCGCCGCGTCTCCGACGTGCTGCAACGGCTCAACCCGGCCACACCGGTGCTGGCCACCACCGCCACCGCCAACCAGCGGGTCACCGACGACGTCGCCGCTCAGCTCGGCGACGACACGCTGGTGCTGCGCGGACCGTTGGCCCGCTCAAGCCTGCAGCTGTCGGTGGTGGATCGGCTGAGCCCGCTGCACCGCTACGCCTGGGTGGTCGACCAGCTGCCGTCGCTGCCCGGCTCGGGCATCGTCTACGCGCTGACCGTGGCCGACGCCGACCGGCTGGCCGAGGCGATCGCCCAGGTGAACGGGTCGGCGCTGCCGGAGGCGGCCTACCACGGCCAGCTCGACGCGGAGACCCGCGAGCGACTGGAGGACCGGCTGCTCCGTAACGAACTCAAGGCGTTGGTGGCCACCTCGGCGCTGGGCATGGGGTACGACAAGCCCGACCTCGGCTTCGTGGTCCACGTCGGCTCCCCGCCCTCGCCGGTGTCGTACTACCAGCAGGTCGGGCGCGCCGGGCGCGGCATCGACCACGCCGCGGTCGTGCTGCTGCCCTCGCCGTCGGACGACGCGGTGTGGGAGTGGTACGCCACGTCCTCGATCCCCGATCCCGATCAGATGGCCCGGCTGGTCGCGGCGCTGCAGCAGGCCGAGGAGCCGATGAGCATCCCGGCGCTGGAGGCCGAGACCGGGCTGCGCCGGACCCGGATCGAGCTGATGGTCAAGCAGTTGGCGGTGGGCGAGGTGACCGAGCGCACCCGGGAGGGGTGGCGGGCCACCGGTCGGGAGTGGCACTACGACGCCGAGCACTACGACCAGGTGCTGGCCACCCGGCGGCGCGAGGCAGACATCATGCGCGACTACGTGCGGGGTCGGCGCTGTCTGATGCTGCTGCTGCAGGAGTCGCTGGACGATCCGAGAGCCGAGGAGTGCG
>JBMDXL010000600.1:0-4236 GCA_048594465.1 Microlunatus sp.
CGACGACGTCCGCCAGCAGGCGAAGTTCGAGACCGAGGTCATCCTCTCGATGGGCTTCGCCGGCTACTTCCTGGTGGTCGCCGACTTCATCAACTGGGCCAAGGAGAACGGCATCCGGGTCGGTCCGGGCCGTGGCTCGGGCGCCGGCTCGATGGCCGCGTACGCGATGCGGATCACCGACCTCGACCCGCTGCGGCACGGCCTGATCTTCGAGCGGTTCCTCAACCCCGACCGCGTCTCGATGCCCGACTTCGACATCGACTTCGACGAGCGCCGGCGCGGCGAGGTGATCCGCTACGTCACCGACAAGTACGGCGAGGACCGGGTCAGCCAGATCGTCACGTACGGCACGATCAAGGCCAAGCAGGCCGTCAAGGACGCCTCCCGGGTGCTGGGCTACCCGTTCGCGGTCGGGGAGCGGATCACCAAGGCGATGCCGCCGCCGGTGATGGGCAAGGACGTCCCGCTGAACGGGCTGTTCGACCCCGCGCACAAGCGCTACAACGAGGGCGGCGAGTTCCGCGCCCTGGTGGACAGCGACGCCGAGGTGGCCAAGGTCGTCGAGACCGCCCGGGGGCTGGAGGGTCTGAAGCGCCAGTGGGGCGTGCACGCCGCCGGGGTCATCATGTCCAGCGACCCGCTGATCGACATCATCCCGATCATGCGCCGCGAGCAGGACGGCGCCATCATCACCCAGCTCGACTACCCGACGTGCGAGTCGCTCGGGCTGATCAAGATGGACTTCCTCGGGCTGCGCAACCTGACCGTGCTCGACGACGCAGTGGCCAACATCAAGCTGAACCGCGGCTTCGAGCTGGTGCTGGAGGACCTGGAGCTGACCGACCCGGCGTCGTACGCGCTGCTGGGCCGCGGCGACACGCTCGGGGTGTTCCAGCTCGACGGCGGGCCGATGCGGTCGTTGCTCAAGCTGATGCGGCCGGACAACTTCGAGGACATCTCGGCCGTGCTGGCGCTCTACCGGCCGGGCCCGATGGGCGCCGACAGCCACACCAACTACGCCCTGCGCAAGAACGGGCGGCAGGACATCACGCCGATCCACCCGGAGCTGGAGGAGCCGCTCGCGGAGATCCTCGGCACCACCCACGGCCTGATCGTCTACCAGGAGCAGGTGATGGCCATCGCGCAGAAGGTGGCCGGCTACAGCCTGGGCCAGGCCGATCTGCTGCGCCGGGCGATGGGCAAGAAGAAGAAGGAGATCCTCGACGCCGAGTTCATCCCGTTCTCCAACGGGATGAAGGAGAACGGCTACTCCGCGCCGGCCATCAAGGCGCTGTGGGACATCCTGGTGCCGTTCTCCGACTACGCCTTCAACAAGGCGCACACCGCGGCGTACGGGCTGGTGTCCTACTGGACCGCCTACCTCAAGGCCAACTACCCGTCCGAGTTCATGGCCGCCCTGCTCACCTCGGTGGCCGACGACAAGGACAAGATGGCGATCTACCTCGGCGAGTGCCGCCGGATGGGGATCCAGGTGCTGCCGCCGGACGTCAACGAATCCGCCGCCAACTTCACCCCGGTCGGGACCGACATCCGGTTCGGGCTGACAGCGGTCCGCAACGTCGGGTCCAACGTGGTCGACGGCGTGGTCGCGGCCCGCACCGAGCACGGCAAGGCCGCCGACTTCTACGCCTTCCTGGACGCGGCACCGCTGGTCGTGTGCAACAAGCGGGTGATCGAGTCGCTGATCAAGGCCGGGGCGTTCGACTCGATGGGCCACAGCCGGCGCGCGCTGATGAGCGTCTACGAGTCCGCGGTCGACGGGGTGCTCGATCTCAAGCGCAACTCCGCGCACGGCCAGGACGACCTGTTCGGCGCAGGCGGCTTCGGCGACGAGGACGGTGCTCCGGCCCTGCCGGCCGGCACGGTGCCCGAGATCGCCGACTGGGACAAGCGGACGAAGCTCGCCTTCGAGCGCGACATGCTCGGTCTCTACGTCAGCGACCACCCGCTGCAGGGTCTGGAGCACGTGCTGGTCGCCGAGCGCGACATCGGCATCGGCGAGCTGATGGGCGACGACGGCCCGCGCGAGGGACAGGTCACCATCGCCGGCATGATCACCTCGATCACCCGCAAGACCACCAAGCGCGGCGACATCTGGGCGATCATCGCGGTCGAGGACCTGGAGGCCTCGATCGAGGTGCTGCTGTTCCCCAAGGCGTACGAGCTGGTCTCCACCGTGCTGGCCACCGACACCGTGGTGCGGGTCAAGGGCCGGGTGAAGTCCGACGACGACTCGGTGTCGCTGAACGCGCAGGAGCTGACCCTGCCCGACGTGACCGAGGCCCCGACCGGACCGGTGGTCATCTCCCTGCCCGCCGTCCGCTGCACGCCGCCGGTGGTCCAGCAGCTCTCCCAGGTGCTCAAGGCGCACCCGGGCACCACCGAGGTGCGGCTGAAGCTGGTCAAGCAGGACAAGACGATCCTGATGAGACTCGACAACCAGCTGCGGGTGACCCCCTCGCCGCCGCTGATGGCCGATCTCAAGGCGCTGCTCGGTCCGTCCTGCCTGGCGCCGTCCGGCCGGCTCGAGAGCGCCAGTGCCTGAGCCGGTCGGCGAGGACCTGCGTACCGGTCGCTTCACCGGTCGGGTGACGGGCTATCTGGCCCTGTCCGCCGGTCTGGGGGCGGTGGCGGGCGTGCTGTGGTGGCTGAAGGTCTCGCTGCCGGCCTACCAGCTGGATTCCCAGGGTCGTGCGTCGGTGTCGGAACGTGACCTGACCCGCTTCTTCTCCGGTGACGCCTGGTTCTGCCTGCTCGGGTTGCTGGTCGGAGTGGGTCTCGGGGTCCTCGGCTACCGGCTGCTGCGGGACCTCGGCTGGCCGTTGGTGCTGGTGGTGGTGATCGGGAGTGCGGCCGCCGGGCTCCTCTGCTGGGCGGTCGGCTACCAGCTCGGACCGGGGGAGTTCACCCCGCGGCTCGCGCACGCCGACCCCGGGGGCTCGGTGCCGATCGCGCTCACCCTGCGAGCCAAGGCCGCGCTGCTGGTCTGGCCGCTGTGCGCCGTGACGCCGGTGCTGCTGGCCTCGTCGCTGGGCAAGGACAGCGAGGACCCGACACCACTGCTGCCCCGTCGGGGCGCCGGCCAGAGCAGCCCCGGCTGAGATCAGGTCACGAACCGACAACATTCGTGCGAACCGGGTACGAAGGCGTCGCGCGCACCGCATCCTCATCGGGTGACTCCTCGCGCCCGCCGCCTCGCGGCCTCCTTCGTCTCCGTCCTCGCTCTCTCCCTGCCGGTCGCCGCCGTCGCGACCGCGCCCGCGGAAGCGGCCAGCACGACCTACAAGAACTGCACCAACCTGAACAAGAAGTACCCGCACGGCGTCGGCAAGAGCGGCGCCAAGGACAAGGTCAGCGGTTCCTCCAAGCCGGTGACCAACTTCAAGCGGAGCACCAAGATCTACAAGTCGGCGATGAAGCAGAACAAGGGTCTGGACCGCGACAAGGCCGGCATCGCCTGCGAGAAGCACTGAGCCGCCGGCTGGCCCCGGGGCTCAGTGGGCGACGCCGATCGACCGGGCCTTGGTGATCTTGCGGAGGTCGGCCGGGGTGAGCTCGACCTGCAACCCCCGACGACCGGCGGACACGAAGACGGTCTCGAAGTCGTCCGCCGAGGCGTCGACCACGGTCGGCAGCGGGGTGCGCTGACCGATCGGCGAGATGCCCCCGACCACGTAGCCGGTGCTCCTGGCCGCGTGGGTCGGGTCGGCCATGGTCGCCCGCTTGGTGTCGAACGCCGAGGCCAGCGCCTTGAGGTCCAGCTGCTGGGCCACCGGGATCACCGCCACCACCAGGCTGCCGGCGACGTCGGCCACCAGCGTCTTGAAGATCCGCGTCTCCTCGACCCCGAGGGCGTGCGCCGCCTCCTCACCGAAGTGGGTGTTGTCGTCGTGGTGCTCGTACGGGTGCAGGGTGAAGCTGATCCCGGCCTCGACCAGGGCCGTGGTCGCCGGTGTCGCGCCGTGGGCGGGCTTGCTCTTCTTGGCCACCGGCCCATTCTGTCCGCACCGCGCGGCGGCCCGGTGCCGGGAGGGGCGACCGGCACCGGTCGGGGACCGCTACGATCGCGGTCCGAGCGGGATGCCTGGTGGCGGGAGGGTCTGGCGTGGCCCAGCTGGTGGCCGGCGACAGCCGGTGCTTCCCCGACGCCCGCGCGCAGCGCACGAAGACCGGCTGGGTGGTGCTGCTCGACGGCCCGGCCGAGCGGGTGTCGGT
>JBMDXL010000601.1:0-11825 GCA_048594465.1 Microlunatus sp.
GTTCGGACCGGGTCTGGTGCTCACCTCGTCCCTGGCCGACACGGTGATGATCCACCTCGCCGAGCAGGTCTCCCCGGGGGTGGACGTGCTCTTCCTCGACACCGGCTACCACTTCGTGGAGACGATCGGCACCCGCGACGCCGTCGCGGCCGTGCACGACGTCAACCTGATCACCCTGACCCCGGCCCAGACCGTTGCGGAGCAGGATGCGACCTGGGGCAAGGACCTGTTCTCGACCAACCCGGACCAGTGCTGCGCGCTGCGCAAGACGGCCCCCCTCAACGAGGCGCTGGCCGGCTACACCGCCTGGGCCAGCGGGGTCCGGCGGGCCGACTCGATCGCCCGGGCCTCGACTCCGGTCGTCTCCTGGGACCTGCGTCGCAAGATCGTCAAGATCGCCCCGATCGCGACCTGGACCGATGACGACGTGGCCGACTACATCGAGCGGAACAGCCTGATGGTCAACCCGCTGCTGGAGGACGGCTACCCGTCCATCGGCTGCGAGCCGTGCACCTCGCGCGCCTCGGCCGACGACCCGCGCGGCGGTCGCTGGGCCGGTCTGGCCAAGACCGAGTGCGGGATCCACCTGTGAGCCCACATGCTGTGAACACCGACGCTGCGACCCTCTCCACCGGGTTGCACCCCGACACCCGTACGGCCAGTGGTCCCGCCACCGGCGGGGCGACCCTGTGGTTCACGGGCCTGCCCTCGGCCGGCAAGTCGACCATCGCCCACGCCCTGGCCGACCGGCTGATCGCCGACGGCGTCCGGGTCCAGGTGCTCGACGGCGACGCCGTCCGTCCGCACCTGTCGGCCGGACTCGGCTTCAGCCGCTCCGACCGCGACATCAACGTCACGCGGATCGGCTGGGTCGCCCGCCTGCTGGCCGGCCACGGCGTCGTCGTGCTGGTGCCGGTCATCGCCCCGTACGCAAGCGCCCGGCAGCAGGTCCGCGACGACCACGCCGCCGCCGGGGTGCCGTTCGCCGAGGTCTTCGTGTCCACCTCCCTAGCGGTCGCCGAGGAGCGTGACGTCAAGGGCCTGTACGCCCGCGCCCGGGCCGGCGAGATCACCGGGCTGACCGGGGTCGACGACCCGTACGAGCACCCCACCACCGCCGAGCTGACCATCGACACCGCCGTCGTGCCACTGGAGCAGTCCGTCGCGCAGGCGTCCGCGCTGCTGGACGGCCTGCTGAACCCGACCGAGGGAGGGACCGCATGAGTGAGGCGATCCGACCGCTGACCGAGCTCCAGGCCCTGGAGTCGGAGTCCATCCACATCTTCCGCGAGGTGGCCGCCACCTTCCGCACCCCGGTGATGCTGTTCTCCGGCGGCAAGGACTCCGTGGTGATGCTGCACCTGGCCGCCAAGGCGTTCTGGCCGGCGCCCATCCCGTTCACGCTGCTGCACGTCGACACCGGTCACAACTTCCCCGAGGTGCTGACCTACCGCGACTGGGCGACCGAGTTCTACGGGGCCCGGCTGACCGCGGCCAAGGTGCAGGACTACATCGACGACGGCCGGCTGCGGGAGCGCCCCGACGGGCAGCGCAACCCGCTGCAGACCGTCCCGCTGCTGGACGCCATCACCGAGGGCAAGCACGACGCCGTGTTCGGCGGCGGCCGGCGGGACGAGGAGCGGGCCCGGGCCAAGGAGCGGGTGTTCAGCCTGCGCGACGAGTTCGGCCAGTGGGACCCGCGCAACCAGCGGCCCGAGCTCTGGTCGCTCTACAACGGCCGCCACCTGCCCGGCGAGCACGTCCGCGTGTTCCCGCTGTCCAACTGGACCGAGCTGGACATCTGGGACTACATCGAGGCCGAGAAGATCGAGCTGCCGTCCATCTACTACGCCCACGAGCGCGAGGTCGTGCAGCGCGACGGGATGTGGATCGCGGTCACCGAGGTCACCCCGGCCCGCGAGGGCGACACCGTCGAGAACCGGCTGGTCCGCTACCGCACGGTCGGGGACATGTCCTGCACCGCCGCCGTGCTGTCGGACGCCACCACCGTCGCCGACGTGATCACCGAGGTCGGGCTGAGCACCCTCACCGAGCGGGGCGCGACCCGCGCCGACGACCGGCTGAGCGAGGCCGCCATGGAAGATCGCAAGCGAGAAGGGTACTTCTGATGGCTCCCACCCTGACCTCCCCCACCAAGACCGGGGGCCGCACGCTGCTGCGCCTGGCCACGGCCGGCTCGGTGGACGACGGCAAGTCGACCCTGGTCGGCCGGTTGCTGTACGACACCAACTCGGTGCTCACCGACACCCTCGACCACGTCCAGCAGGTCAGCACGCGCAGGGGTCTGGCCACCGCCGACCGGGCGCTGCTGACCGACGGTCTCCGGGCCGAGCGTGAGCAGGGCATCACCATCGACGTGGCCTACCGCTACTTCGCCACCCCGGCCCGCAAGTTCATCCTGGCCGACTGCCCCGGGCACGTGCAGTACACCCGGAACACCGTCACCGGCTCGTCCACCGCCGACGTCATCCTGCTGCTGGTCGACGCCCGCAACGGGGTCGTCGAGCAGACGCGGCGGCACCTCGCCGTGGCCTCGCTGCTGCGGGTGCCCCACGTCGTGCTGGCGGTGAACAAGATCGACCTGGTCGACTACTCCGAGGAGACGTTCACCGAGATCGCCACCGACTTCGCGCTCCTGGCCCGCAGCCTCAACGTCCCCGACACCCACTGCATCCCGGTCTCGGCCACCGAGGGCGACAACGTCGCCGTCCGGTCGACCCGGATGCCCTGGTACGACGGGCCGACGGTGCTGGGCTACCTGGAGAACGTGGACGTCACCCCGCTCACCACCTTCGCCGAGCTCCGCTTCCCGGTGCAGCAGGTCGTCCGACCGCAGACCGCGGAGCGCGCGCCCTGGGCCTCCGGCACCCCGGACCTGACCGCCGACTACCGCGGTTACGCCGGTCAGCTGGCGTCCGGCCGGGTCCGGGTCGGTGACGAGGTGGTGGTGCTCCCCCGCGGCTCGCACACCACCGTGGTGGGCATCGACACCCCGGACGGCCCGCTCGATCTCGCCGTCGCCGGTCAGTCGGTCATCCTGCGGTTGGCCGAGGACATCGACGTGTCCCGGGGTGATCTGATCGCCTCGATCGAGGCCCCGCCCGCTCCCGTACGCGAGGTGGCGGCCACCGTCTCCTGGCTCGCCGACCGCGAGCTCCAGGCGGGCGCCCGGGTCCTGGTCCAGCACGGGACCTCGCTGACCAAGGGACTGATCCGCTCCGTCGACGCCAAGCTGGACCTCGGCGGCGACGGGGAGCACCCGGTCTGGGTGGACAGCGACACGCTGGCTCTCAACGACCTGGCCCGGATCAAGATCGCCTTCGCCGGTCCGCTGCCGCTGGACGCCTACAACGAGTACCGCGGCACCGGCGCGTTCATCCTGGTCGACGCCGCGGACGGCTGGACCCTCGGTGCCGGCATGGCCGGTCCGCCGGCGTTCACCGTCGAGCACCGGCGCACCCCGGACGAGTTCGACGACCTCGACTTCGACACCCCCGGCACCCCTGGTACCCCTGACAGTGCAGGACAGACATCATGACCGCGCCCTCGCTCATCCTCGTCGGTTACGGCAGCCGCGACCCCCGGGTCGCCCAGGTCAGCCACGACATCCGCCGGGGGGTGCTGGCCATCCGCCCCGAGCTCGACGTGCACATCGCATTCGTCGGGGAGGGCCAGCCCACCGGTCTGCAGGTGGCGGCCAAGCTGGCCAAGCGCGGGGTCGAGGAGGCGGTGGTGGTGCCGCTGCTGCTGTCCGACGCGTTCCACGCCCACGCCGAGTTCCCGGCCCTGGTGGCCCAGATCGCCGCCTCGACCGGTGGTCTCAAGGTGACCGCCTCCCGGCCCATCGGACCGGAGGCGCAGCTGCTGTCGGTGGTGGACCGACGGCTGCGGGACTCGTTGCGGGCCCGTCGGGTCAGCGAGCTGGACGGCCTGGTCTTCGCCGCCGTCGGCAGCACCGACGTCCGCAGCAACGCCATCGTGACCCGGCGCGCGCGGCAGTGGGCGACCCACCACCGGCTGCCCTGCGTGACGGCCTTCGGTGCGGTCTCGGGTCCGACGGCCGCCGAGGCGGTCCGGACGCTGCGCAGCCAGGGCCGTCGGCACGTCGCGGTGGGGAGCTGGTTCCTGGCCCCCACCCCGCTGTTCATCCGCGAGGAGGCGGCCGCGCTGACTGCGGGCGCGGTGGCGGTCTCTGAGCCGCTCGGCGCCGGTCCCGAGCTGGCTGAGGTGGCCCTGAGTCGCTACGTGGTGGCGGCGATGGAGCTCGTGGACCTCGAGGGCGAGGACGTCACCGAGACCGAGGAGGCCCCGGTCCGGCACCTCAGCGTGGTCAGCGCCTGATCGAACCCTCTCGAACGCACCAGACCCCGGTCACCGCACGCGGTGACCGGGGTCTGTCGGTTCTGCAGAGGATCAGTGACTGGCCGGACCCACCGTGACGTGGCCGTTCCGGTTGGTCTTGAGGTCGAACAGCGCGTACGCCGCCACGACCGCCAAACCGAAGGCGACGATCAGGAAGCCGAGCGCCTGGCTGCCGGTGGCGTCCACGAAGGCACCCTGCAGCGGCGGGATGAGCGCCCCACCGAGGATGGCCATCACCAGACCGGCGGCACCGAACTTGGTGTCGTCGCCGAGACCGTGCAGCGCGACACCGTAGATGGTCGGGAACATCAGCGACAACGAGGCCGAGATGCACACGATGGCGATCAGACCGATGATGTTCTGGCTGACGACACCGATCAGGGCCAGGACGACACCGGCGCTGGCCATCACCAGCAGCAGCCGGGTCGGGCGGAACTTGCCCAGCAGGTAGAACATCACGAACCGCGAGATCAGGAACAGGATCAGGCTGGCCTGCAGGAAGTAGCCGGCGGTCGTCGCGTCGTACCCCATCACCTGCTCGGCGTACAGGATCGTGAACGACCAGGTGGCGACCTGGGCGGCGATGTTGAAGAACTGCGCCACCACGCCGAAGCTGTAGTGCCTGTTCTTCAGCAGCCGACCGAAGACGCCCTTGGTGGCGTGCGGGTGTGCTCCGCCCACCTCGTGCTCGTGCACCTCGAGCGGCGTCTCCATCTTGCGGAAGAAGATCAGCACCCAGATGATCACCAGCACGGTGGCGATCCCCAGGTACGGCCGCAGCACCAGGCCGAGGTCGAACTCCTGGGCGGCCCGCAGCGCGTCGCCGCTCAGCTTGGCGCGGTCCTCGTCCTTGGTCAGGTTCGGCAGGATGAGCACCAGACCCATCAGCACGCCGAGGTTGGCGCCGACCGGGTTGAACGACTGGGCCAGGTTCAGCCGCCGGGTGCCCGTCTCCTCCGGGCCCATGGCGAGCACGAACGGGTTGGCCGAGGTCTCCAGGATGGACAGGCCCGCCGCCAGCACGAACAACGCGGCCAGGAACGCCCCGTACGTGAGGGTCCAGCTGGCGGGCAGGAACAGGAAGCCACCGATGGCGGCCAGGCCCAGTCCGGTGAGCACGCCGGTCTTGTAGCCGAACCGCTTGTTGATGAAGGCGGCCGGGATGGCCAGCAGGAAGTACGCCCCGTAGTAGGCGAAGGTCACCAAGGCCGACTGGAAGTAGTTCATGTCGAAGACCTTGCGGAACACCCCGACCATGACCTCGGAGAGGTTCGCCGCCGAGCCCCAGGCGGCGAAGCAGGTCACCAACAAGATGAACGGGACCTTCAGGCTCGGGAAGACGAGGGCGTTGCTCTCGTTCTCGAACTCTGTTCGGGTCTGATTGACATCGGAGGTCATCGTGGGGCTCCTTCTCGAGCAACAGGGTGGGGAGGAACTCGAACGGTCCGGACGAGTCGCGAGCCTGTCTCGGGACCGAACCTAGCCCCCATCAGGGGGAGGCGCCACACTTGACGCGATCGGCGGAGAAATCAGCCGGGCAGCTTCTCGTGGAATAGGTTGAGGTCGGACGGACGGCGCAGCAGCGGCTCCAGCTCACGGTTCCCGCGCTGGTTGTGCTCGGAGGCCATGTGCTCGTCCCAGGCGGCGCGGGAGGCGAACTTCTCGATCATCACCCAGCTGTCGTCGTCGGAGCCCTCCACCAGGTGCATGAAGTCGCACCCCTCCTCCTGCATGGAGGCCGCGCGCATCCGGTGCAGCTGCGCCTCGGCCTCGGCCAGCTTGTCGATCTTGGGGTAGATCGTCACCACCAGGAACAGGGGCGTGGTCTTGTCGGGCATTCCAACCTCCTCAGAGCGCCGCCAGGCGCTTCTTCTCGGCTTCCACATCGAACTCGGCCTGCGGCCAGGTCAGCCCCAGGGCCCCGAGGTGCTCGTTGACCAGCGCGGCCACGGCCCAGTTGCGGTACCACTTGCGGCCGGCCGGGATCACGAACCACGGGGCTGCGTCAGTGTTGCACCGCTCCAGCGCGTCGGCGTACGCGGCCTGGTAGTCCGGCCACTTGGCCCGCACGTCGAGGTCGCCGGGGTTGTACTTCCAGTGCTTGGTCGGATCGTCCAGCCGCTCCTGCAGGCGGTCCCGCTGATCATCGGGGGTGATGTGCAGATAGCACTTGATCACCACCGTGCCCGCCGCGACCTGCTTGGCCTCCCACGCGTTGATCTGGCTGTAGCGGCGCGCCCAGGTCTGTCGGCTGACCAGCTCGTTCACCCGGGCGATCAGCACGTCCTCGTAGTGCGACCGGTCGAAGATCCCGATCATGCCCGGATCCGGCAACGCGTTGGTGATCCGCCACAGGAAGGGGTGCCGGCGTTCTTCGGCGGTCGGGGCCTTGAAGGAGGTGATCTTGACGCCCTGCGGGTCGACCAGCCCGATCGCCTTGCGGATGATGCCGCCCTTGCCCGAGGTGTCCATGCCCTGCAGGATCAGCAGCACGTTGCGGTGGGTGTCGTCGGCCCGGCCGTTGGCGAACAGGCACTCCTGGCGGTCGGCCAGATCGACACCGAGCTGGTCCATCAGCGCGGGGGCGTCGTCCTTGTCCCGGCCCGGGAAGCCCGGGGTGGCCCGGCTGTCGAGCGCGTCCACGTCCACCGGTCCGACCGGCAGGCGCAGGGTCTCGGTCAACGTCGGCTGCCGAACCGGCAGGGCCGCATCGGCGCTGCTCTTCTTCGACTTCTTCTGGGAGCCCATCCGGGCATTGTGCCGCACCCGGTCGTGCACGTCGGGAGCGGCCGACTGCGATCATGGGACGATGCGCCTGCTCCAGCACGTCGACGGACGTCCTGCCGGACCACTCACCCACGACGACCTCGCCGCTCTCTACCGCTGGCCGGCCGGGAGCAGGACCAGCTCGGTCCGCAGCAACTTCGTGGCCACGCTGGACGGGTCGGTGCAGGGTCTGGACGGGCGCTCCGGGTCGATCAACACCGAGAGCGATCACGAGGTGTTCGCGCTGCACCGGGCCCTCAGCGACGTGGTCCTGGTCGGTGCGGGAACGGTGCGCGACGAGGGCTACGGGGCCGTCGACCTCGAACCCTGGCAGCGATCCCTGCGGTCGGCGGAGGGTCTGGCCGACTTCCCCACCCTGGTGGTGATCACCGGTTCGCTGCGCCTCGACCCGGGCTTCGCGGCACCCGACGTCGAGCACGGTCCGGTGATCGTGGTGACCAGTGCCCAGCACGATGACGAGGCCCTCCGCCCCTTCCGCGACCACGGGGTCGAGGTGCTGCGCTCCCCCGGCCTGGAGATCGGCCTGGACTGGATGCTGGGTGAGCTCGCGGCGCGGGGGCTGACCCGCGTGCTGTGCGAGGGCGGTCCCAGTCTGCACCGGGACCTGATCGCGCACGGGTTGCTGGACGAGCTCTCGCTGACCCTGGCCCCGAGTGCCGTGGGCGGGGTCGGGCACCGCTCCACCTCGGGAGCGGCCCTGGACGTGCGCGCCGACTTCGACCTGTCCTTCGTGCTGCTGGGCGACGACCAGACGCTGTTCACGTCGTACCGTCGCCGCGGGTAGTCCCGGCCTGGTCGGCGCCGCCCCGACTACGAGTCGATCCGGTTGCCGTCGGCGTCCCAGTGCTCGGCCACCTTCTTGCTCGGCTGGACGCGGGGCGGCTCACCCGGCATCTTCGGGTAGTCGGGCGGGAAGTTGAGCTCGCCGCCCGGCAGCGTCTCCCACAGGTGCAGCAGCGGCTCCAGCGGGTAGGCCCGGTCGTCCATGTCCGCCCACGGGTCGCCGTCGGCCAGGTGGTCGGGGACCGTGGTCAGGTTCAGCTCGGTCGGGTCGGTCAGCTCCGCCAGAGCGGCCCAGGTGAGCGGGGTGCTGACCGGCGCGCCGGGGCGGGCCCGCAGGCTCCAGGCGCTGGCGATGGTCCGGTCCCGGTTGTTCTGGTTGAAGTCGACGAAGATGCGCTCGCCACGCTCCTCCTTCCACCAGGCGGTGGTCACCCCGCCGTCGCGTCGCTCCAGCTCGCGACCGAAGCCGATGGCGGCGTGGCGGACGTCCTCGAAGGTGTGCCTGGGCTCGATCCGGACGTAGATGTGCACGCCCCGGTTGCCGCTGGTCTTGGGGTAGCCGCGGAGCCCCAGCTCCTCGAGCAGCTCGCGGGCGACGTCGGCCACCCGGCGGGCGTCGGCGAACGTGGTGCCCGGCTGTGGGTCCAGGTCCAGCCGGAGCTCGTCGGGGTGGTCGACGTCGGGTCGGCGGACGGGCCAGGGGTGGAAGGTCAGGGCGCCCATCTGCGCGGCCCAGACCAGCGCGGCCGGCTCGGTCGGACACAGCTCGGCGGCCCGGCGACCACTCGGGAAGGTGATCTCCACGGTCTCCACGAAGTCGGGGGCGCCCTTGGGCAGCCGCTTCTGGTAGAAGCCGTCACCCTCCTTGTCCTGGGGTCCGGTGGCCAGTCTCATCCCCTCACGCCAGCCGTCCGGCCAGCGCTCCATCGCCGTCGGGCGCTCACCGAGTGCTCGCATCAGCGGCTCGCCGACCGCCGCGACGTAGCGGCAGACGTCCAGCTTGGTGACCGCCGGCGTACGGTCGGTGGCCTCGTAGACCACCCGGTCCGGGCTGCTGACCCGCACCTCGCGGTCACCCACCGCCACCGTCGCCGCCGGAGTCTTCGCCATGGCCCCAGCGTGCCCCACCGGGAACAGGGCTTGATCGAGGGGTGTTGAGTGGGCAGATCACCAGGAGGAACCATGACTGATACCGATCCCCTCACCAACCCCGCCGCCACCGTCGGCAAGGTCGTCAAGTCCGAGGCCGAGTGGCGGGCCCAGCTGTCGCCGTTCGAGTACAAGGTGCTGCGCGAGGCCGGCACCGAGCGGCCGTTCACCGGTGAGTACACCGACACCACCACCGAGGGCGTCTACCGCTGCCGGGCCTGCAACGCCGAGCTGTTCCGCAGCGACCAGAAGTTCTCCTCGCACTGCGGCTGGCCGTCGTTCTTCGCGCCGCTGGCCGAGGACCGGGTCCGCTACATCGAGGACAAGAGCATGTTCATGAAGCGGGTCGAGGTCCGCTGCGGCACCTGCGACAGCCACCTGGGCCACGTGTTCGAGGGTGAGGGCTACGAGACCCCCACCGACCTGCGCTACTGCATCAACTCGGTGTCGCTCACGCTGGAGGAGAAGGGCTGAGGCGTCGGCGCAGCCAGGCGGTGGTGGACACCGCCTGGGCCCGCTGGAAGGCGCGGACGGTCGGCAGCCCCGGAGGTGGGGGTTTCCGACCGGCGTCGGTGAAGTAGGCGCACATCCCCGCCAGGCACCCGGTGACCAGCAGCGGGTCCACGTCGGGCAGGTGGTGGGCAACGAGCACGTCGGGGTCGTGGCCGCCGTACAGGTCGACGTTGATCAGCAGCAGGAAGCGGTCCAGCCAGTCCGGACCGACGACCGCCCACGGCCAGTCGACGGCGACCATGCTGCCGTCGGACCGCACCAGCAGGTTGTCGGCGCGGAGATCGAGGTGGACGACGGTGGAGCCGGTGAGCTGGTCCAACGCCTCGGCCGACCGGTCGATGAGCTCGTCGAGCCGCGACGCCACCCACGGGTCCAACGACGGGTCGGGACGGTCGCGCATCTGCCGCCACCCGTCGAACAGCGAGGTCAGAGCCGTTCGGGCGGAGTCGAGCCCGACGAGTGGACTGGGCGTGAGGTCGTCGGCCAGCGCCGCGAGCGTGGTCATGGCGGAGGCGACGTGCTCCTGCGACCACGGCACCGGCGGGCAGGAGCCGTCGATCTCGTCCATGATCAGGGCGACCCAGTGCCCGTCGTCGTAGCGGCCCAGAGGACGCGGCACCCGGGGACTGGCGGCGGACAACCCGGCGAGGTGATCGGCCTCGATCCGCAGCAGAGCCGGCGAGTCCGGGTTCTGGTCCGGGCTGACCGCCTTGACGAAGACCCGTCGGCCCGCGTCCGTACGGATCCGGTCGGCGGTGCCCGGGGAGAAGCCACCGGCCTGGCTCTCGGCGCCGACCACCCGGTCGCCGAGGACGACTTCGATCCCCGCCCGGACCTCGTCGGGCAGATCGGTCCAGCCGATCCGTCGGCCGGTGGCAGGAGGAGGCGCGGGCATGCCCCATGGTCACACGACCGAGCCTTGGCAGACTGGCGGATCATGGCGACCTCTCGCACCCCGTACGTCCTGGTCGGTGGCTGGCCCGGTGCCGGCAAGACCACCCTCGCCCGGGCGCTGGCGGCAGATCTGGGTCTGGCCTATCTCGGCAAGGACGAACTCAAGGAGTCCCTCTGGCAGCAGCTCGGCCAGCCCGCGACGGTCGAGGAGTCGCGGCGGCTGGGCGAGACGGCGGTACGGGTGCTCCTCCGGCTGGCCCGGGACTGCCCCGGGGCGGTGATCGACAGCACCTGGTACGACTACACGCGGCCCCTGGTCGCGGAGCTGCCCGGACGGGTGGTCGAGGTGCGCTGCCTGGTGAGCCGGGAGACCGCCCGGACGCGCTACGCCGCCCGGAACCGCGGCGCCGGGCACCTCGACGACCGACGGACCTCCGACGAGCTGTGGGGGCGTCCCGTGGCGCCGCTCGGGGCGGGCCCGCTGATCGAGGTGGACACCGAGCAACCGGTCGACGTGGCCGCCCTGGCGGCGTTGATCCTGAGCGGGTCGCCGGCGTGAGGGACCTGGCCGAGCGCTACCCCGTGCTGCACCGGCCCGACCGGTGGGAGTGGGCCTCGATCACCATGCGGTTCCAGTCCGAGCTCCCGGACGACCGGCTGGTGACCAGCACGCACGTCGTCGCCTTCGTCGACGGCGAGGTGATCCTGTGCCGCGACCGGCGTCCAGACGTCTGGTTCCTGCCCGGTGGGACGCGCGAACCCGGTGAGTCGGTCACGGCCTCCCTCGAACGCGAGCTGCTCGAAGAGGCCGGCGCCCGACTCCTCGGTGACTTCCACCCGATCGGCGCTCATGTCGGGGTCTCCGACAGCGGCGGACCGTACCGGCCCCATCTGCCGCACCCGGAGAAGGCGTGGCTGTGGGGCTGGGCGGACGCCGAGATCGTCGGTCCACCGACGCTGCCCGATGACGGCGAGCAGATCGAGGAGGTCCGGACCTTCCCGGTGGCGGAGGCCGTGCGACGGGCGGTCGCGGAAGGCGCCTGGCTGAGCGAGCTGATCGCGTACGCCGCCGAGTGCCGGGCTGCTTTCCTGACACAGAACGAAGATCACGGCTGACTTCTTGATCTGCAGAGGCCGCTGACGTAGAATAGAACATCTGTTCGATGATCGGTTGGAGGCGGCGTTGGGAAGTTCGCTCGCCCTGGCCGACCTGGCCGGTGAGACCGAAGCCGAGGTGCGACAGTCCGGCTGTCGCAAGCTGCGGGTGGCGGCAGCCTGGGCGGATACGCACTCGCAACGTTGCTCACCCCGACGGA
>JBMDXL010000602.1:0-4416 GCA_048594465.1 Microlunatus sp.
CTTCAAGAAGCGCTACGCCGAGCCGATCGAGCGGCACGGGGACGACGAGGCCGCGGGACGGCTCCGCCGGTTCACCGGCCCCTTCGTGCTGCGTCGGCTGAAGACGGACCGGTCGATCATCACCGATCTGCCCGAGAAGCTGGAGATGGAGGTGCTGACCAACCTGACCGCCGAGCAGGCCGTGCTCTACCAGGCGGTGGTCGACGACATGCTGGCCAGGATCGAGGCGGCCGAGGGCGTCGAGCGTCGTGGCCTGGTGCTGGCCACCATGACCAAGCTCAAGCAGGTCTGCAACCACCCCGCCCACTTCCTGCGCGACGGCAGCCCCCTGCCGGGTCGTTCCGGGAAGCTGGAGCGGGTGGACGAGATCGTCAGCGAGGTGCTGGCGGCCGGCGAGCGGGCGCTGCTGTTCACCCAGTACGCGGAGTTCGGTGCGCTGCTGCGCAGCCACCTGGCCGGCCGGTTCGGTCGCGAGGTGCTGTACCTGCACGGTGGGGTGAGCAAGTCCGCCCGCGAGGCCATGGTGGCCCGCTTCCAGTCCGAGGCCGCCTGGGCCCCGCCGCTGTTCGTGCTGTCGCTCAGGGCCGGCGGCACCGGGCTCACCCTGACTGCGGCCAACCACGTGGTGCACGTGGACCGGTGGTGGAACCCGGCCGTCGAGGACCAGGCCACCGACCGGGCCTTCCGGATCGGGCAGCGGCGCGCCGTCCAGGTCCGCAAGCTGGTCAGCGCGGGGACGGTCGAGGAGAAGATCGCCACCATGATCACCGCGAAGCGGGGTCTGGCCGCCACGATCGTGGGCACCGGCGAGTCCTGGCTGACCGAGCTGTCCACCGATGACCTGGCCGAGCTGCTGCGCCTCGAGGCGGGAGCGGTGGTCGAGTGAGCGACTGGTTCCCCTCGTCGCGTCCCCGCGCCGTCGAGGACGGTCTGCGGGCGCGGAGCACCCGCGGCGACATCGGCACGTCCTGGTGGTCCCGGCGCTTCCTCGACGCGCTGGAGTCGTTCGCCGTCGGGGGCCGGCTCGCCCGCGGCAAGGCGTACGCGCGGAAGGGCCAGGTGATGTCGCTGGAGATCGGCGTCGGGCGGGTGGAGGCGCGGGTCCAGGGGTCGCGGCCGACACCGTACGAGGTCTCGATCGCCTTCGCCCCCTTGGACGACGCCGGCTGGGAGCGGGTGGAGGTCGCCCTGGCCGAGCAGGCCCTGCCGTGCGCGAAGCTGCTGGCTGGCGAGGTGCCCCCGGAGCTGGAGGAGGTGTTCGCCGCGGCCGGGACCCCGCTGTTCCCGGGCACCGCGCGCGAGCTGCGACAGACGTGCAGCTGCCCGGACTGGGGTGTGCCCTGCAAGCACCTCGCGGCCGTCTCCTACCTGCTGGCCGAGGCCTTCGACACCGATCCGTTCCTGATCCTGCGGTGGAGAGGGCGGGAGCGGGAGGCGTTGCTGGCCCGGCTGCGGGCGCTGCGGTCCGGCGACGACACCGCTCCGGCCGCCGACGACAGCACCGCTCCCGCGGCCGAGCCGGTCGGTGGCACCCTGGCCGCCGTGGCCGACCTGACCTGGCCCGGGGACCTCGGTGAGCGGTTCTGGCAGCCGCCGCCCCCGTTGCCGTTGCGACCGCCGGTGCTGAGCACCCAACCCGACGTCGTGCTCCGACAGCTGCCCGAGCCGGACCCGGGTCTGGGTGGGGCCGCGTTGGTCGAGGCGCTGCGAGAGGTCTACCGCCCCGAGCCCTGAGGACCCGAGCCCTGAGGCCCGGACCCCCGACGTCCAGAACCCCCACGGCTGCGGTCGAGCCAGCGTTCGCGCACCGGGTGCTCGACCAGCATCTCCGGTGCCCGCGACACCAGCAGCCAGGCGGGCAGCACGACCAGGCACAGCACCGGGAGCACGGTGACGTCGCCGGTGACGACCACAGCCAGGAACAGCGCCACCCACCCGTCCCGGGCCACCGCGAGCACGATGCCCAGCACCCCGCACGCCACGGCCAGACCCACTGGGATCGACGGCACCAGCTGGTGGGCCAGCAGACCCAGAGCCACCCCGATGAACACGGCGGGGAAGATCCGGCCGCCCCGGAAGCCCGAGGCCGCCGCGATCACCAGCGCCCCGAGCTTGATCACGATCAGCAGGACGAGCGTCCCGCTGGTCCACCCGTCGACGTCGCCGAGCAGCTCGCCGGTCTGCTCGAGACCCTTGAACAGGGTCAGCTCACCCCCGAGAGCTCCGAGGACGCCGAGAAGCAGCCCACCCAGCGTGGCGTACACCACCGGGTTGCGGAGCCGGTGGAAGAAGGTGTGCACCGCCGGCAGCACCAGCACGGCCGGCAGCGCGATCAGCACGCCCGCGCAGGCGACCGCCGCGCCGGTGAGCAGGTCGACGGCCCGCGGCGCTCCGTACGCCGGCAACGAGAACGCCAGACTGGGACCGCCCAGCAGCTTCATCGTGATCGACCCCGCGCCGGCGGCGGCCAGGGGCAGGAAGAGCCGGTCCCACAAGACACCACCGACGGCCTGCGCCGCCATCAGACCGGTGAGGATCAGCGCCGCCGCCACCGGTGTGCCGAACAGCGCCCCGATCGTGGCCGCGGTGGCGATGGCCGTGACCTGCTCCGCGCCCACCGACGGCCACAGGCGGGCCACCAGCGCGACGGCCAGCGCCGAGTTGATGGCGATGATCGGGCTCTCCGGACCCAGGCTCACGCCGCCGGCCAGCGTCAGCAGCACCGCCGCCGCCAGTCCCGGCAGCGCCCTCAGCGGCAGCGGCGGCGCACTGAGCTCGGTGGTGGCCGAGTCCCGGCCGGCGTGCCCGGGCGCCCGCCAGATCACCAGGCCCACGGCCGCGCCGGTCAGGGTCAAGATCACGAAGATCCACCAGCGGGAGCCGTCCGCGACGCCCCAGGCCGTCGGCAGGACGTCCCAGAGCAGGTGCTCGAGCAGCTTGGCGGCCTCGTCGAGCAGCCACAGGATCGCGGCCGACAGTGCCCCGATGATCACGGCGGGGAGCGACAGCACCAGCAGCTGCCGTCGGCTCCGCGCCGGCGGCGCCCCCGCCGGGTGCTCGCCCACGCGGCGAGCCTAGGGGGCGGTCCGTCCTGGGCGGCGGGCCCGTGCTACGCCCGGTCGCCGGGGCCGCGACCCGTCACTCCATCATCACCGGAGCGTCGTCGGGATCGTGCTGCTGCCGACCCGAGCGCAGACTCAGCGCGATCACCGCGGCCAGGGCGGTGGTGGCCGCCGTGATCAAGAAGATGTCGGACAGCGAGTCGGCGAACACCTCAGGTGGGTCCGCTGGTAGATCGCGTACAGCTGCAGCACGTGCAGGTGGTCGCCGGCGGACTGGGTGAGCAGAGCCGCCCGACCCGCGGCCATCTGCGCCTGCTGCGTGCTGGCCAGGGCGGTGAGTCCCGCCAGCCCGAGGGCCGCGCTCACCCGCTGGGCCACGGTGTTGATCGCGCTGCCGCTGGTGGTGAGGTGCCGGGGCAGCGCGGAGATCCCGCCGGTCATCACCGACATCATCGACAGCCCCACCCCGGCGGAGCGGATGCACGTCCACAGCACGATCTCGCCACGGGTGACGTCGGGACTGATCCCGGTCAGCAGGTACGAGCCGTACGCGGCGATCAGCAGCCCGGTGAACACCAGCCAGCGGGGACCGACCCGGTCGTAGAGACGCCCCGCGATCGGGGTCAGCAGACCCATCACCAGGGCCTGCGGCAAGATCAGCAACCCGGCGTCCAGGGCGGGGAACCCCAGCGCGGTCTGCAGGAACAGCGGGATGTAGAACAAGGTGGCGAAGAGCCCGGTCATCATCACCGCCATCACCAGCAGCGAGCTGCTGTAGGCCCGGAAGCCGAACACACGCAGGTCCAGCAGCGGGTGGTCGACCTCCGGCTCGATCACCACGACCAGCGCGAGCGAGACGATCCCGACGGTGATCAAGATCAGCACGCGGTAGCTCGTCCACCCCCACGTCCCGCCTTCGGAGAAGGCGAGCAGCAGCGCCACCAACTCGGTGGCGACCGTGACGAAGCCGCCGACGTCGTGCTTCTGGGTCGGCTGGGGCGGGAACCTCGGCAGTGCCACGAGCGGGGCCATCACCTCGATGATGCCGATCGGGACGTCGATGGAGAAGAGCAGGCGCCAGCTCGGGCACTCCACCAGGTAGCCCCCGAGCGCCGACCCGGCGGCGGAGGCGGCCAGACCCACGACGTAGACCCGGCCCAGCCCGAACCGGTTGCCGAGCCAGGCGCTCGCGGGGACGACCACACCGAGGACCAGCGAGTACGCCGCGCCCGGGCCACCGGAACCCACCGCGAAGTCACCCGCGGTCGCACGCTCCGCGGCCCGGACCACCGGAACCCACCGGGAAGTCACCAACGGTCGCACGCTCCGCGGCCCGGACCACCGGAACCCACCG
>JBMDXL010000603.1:0-7277 GCA_048594465.1 Microlunatus sp.
GGCTCTGACGCCCGGCCGACGCTGACGCACCCGGCGGGGCCCCGGCACACGCCGGGGCACCCGCGCGTGCGCGGCCCGGCGCCCGCTGTTGCCTAGGCTGCCTCACGTGCACCTCAAGACCCTGACCCTGCGCGGGTTCAAGTCGTTCGCCTCGGCGACGACCCTGAACTTCGAGCCGGGCATCACGTGCGTGGTCGGCCCCAACGGCTCCGGCAAGTCCAACGTCGTGGATGCCCTGGCGTGGGTCATGGGGGAGCAGGGCGCCAAGTCGCTGCGCGGCGGCAAGATGGAGGACGTCATCTTCGCCGGCACCTCCGGACGTGCGCCGCTCGGCCGTGCCGAGGTCGCCCTGACGATCGACAACACCGACGGTGCGCTCCCGATCGACTACACCGAGGTGACGATCGCCCGCACGATGTTCCGCAACGGCGGCTCCGACTACTCGATCAACGGCACCCCGTGCCGCCTCCTCGACGTGCAGGAGCTGCTGAGCGACAGCGGTATCGGCCGCGAGATGCACGTCATCGTGGGTCAGGGTCAGCTCGACACCGTGCTCCGAGCCACGCCCGAGGAGCGCCGCGGCTTCATCGAGGAGGCCGCGGGCGTCCTCAAGCACCGCAAGCGCAAGGAGAAGGCGCTGCGCAAGCTGGAGGCCTGCGAGGGCAACCTGACCCGGCTGCAGGACCTGATCACCGAGATCCGCCGCCAGCTCAAGCCGCTCGGACGGCAGGCCGAGGTGGCCCGCAAGGCCGCCGTCGTGCAGGCCGACGTCCGCGACGCCAAGGCCCGGCTGATCGCCGACGACCTGGTCCAGGTCCAGCTGTCGATGGCCTCCGACCTGGCCGACGAGAGGGCTCTGAAGCAGCGTCGGCTCGAGCTGGAGACCGCGCTGGAGACGGCCCGGGCGGTCGAGATCGAGGCCGAGCAGGCCGTCCGCGCCTGCGTACCGCGGCTGAACACCGCGCAGGACACCTGGTACTCGCTGGCCGCCCTCAAGGAGCGGGTCGCCTCGACGGCGTCGATCGCCCGCGAGCGGATGCGCAACGCGGACAACGACCCGGGCGAGACCCGGGTCGGTCGCGATCCCGACGACCTCGAGCGGGAGGCCGACGCGGTCGCCGCCCAGGAGGCGGAGCAGGCACGGGAGGTGGCGCTGCGCG
Organism: Microlunatus sp.; assembly: GCA_048594465.1. Taxonomy (GTDB): domain Bacteria; phylum Actinomycetota; class Actinomycetes; order Propionibacteriales; family Propionibacteriaceae; genus Microlunatus. The sequence goes on from JBMDXL010000603.1 coordinate 1,161, forward strand.
GTCAGACCCTGACCGACGCGACCACTCACCGGACCGAGGTCGAGCTCGCCCACCAGCGGGAGGAAGCGCGCCTGGCCGCCCTGGTCCGGGCCGCCGCCGACCGGCGTGAGGGTCTGGCCCGGCTCACCGGTCAGGTCAACTCCCTGCGGAGCCGGGCGGAGGCGGCCGACGCCGAGATCGGTCGACTGGCCACGTCGCACACCGAGGCGGTGCAGCGGGCCGAGCAGGCGGGCCGGGCCTTCACCTCGCTGGAGACGCAGGTCGCCGGACTCGACGACGGCGAGCTCGGGTTGGACTCCGCCCACGAGGAGGCCCTGGAGGCGAAGGAGCTGGTCGAGGCCGAGCTGACCGTCCTGCGGACCGAGGAGCGCGAGGCCAACCAGGAGCGGGCGGCGCTGGCCGCCCGGTTGGAGGCCCTGCAGGTCGGGCTGCAGCGCAAGGACGCCACCGGCGCGCTGCTCGCCGCGACCGATCGCGTCCAGGGTCTGCTCGGGTCGGTCGCCGCGCTGGTCACGGTGCAGGGTGGGCACGAGACCGCGGTGGCCGCGGCTCTCGGCGCCGCCGCCGACGCGGTGGCCGTCGCCGACGTCGAGGCGGCACTCGGGGCCGTCGCCCTGCTCAAGACCGAGGACCTGGGTCGGGCGGGACTGGTGCTGGCGGGGGCGGGGACCGACGCCCCCGACGACCGCGCCGACTGGCCGGCTCTGCCCGCGGACGCCGTCTACGCCGTCGACGTGGTGCAGACCCCGGGCGACATCGCGGGGGCGACCCGGCGGCTGCTGCGCAAGATCGTCCTGGTGTCGGACCTGGCCGCCGCGCGCGGGCTGGTCGACGCCTTGCCGGACCTGACCGCGGTGACCGGTGAGGGTGACCTGGTCAGCGCCCACTACGTGGCCGGTGGGTCGAGCGCCCAGCCGAGTCTGATCGAGGTGCAGGCCGCCGTCGACGACGCCGAGCAGCGGCTGGCCGACGCCCAGCACCGCTGCGAGCGCCTCCGCTTCGCCCAGACCGATCTGGAGGAACGTCTGCGGCAGGCCCACGAACGGGTCGAGGCCACCCTGGCCCGGCTGCACGAGTCCGATGCCGCCATGGCCGCGCTGGCCGAGGAGCTCGGGCAGCTCAGCTCGGCGTCGCGCTCGGCGCACGCCGAGGCCGACCGGCTGCGCCAGGGGATGACGCGCGCGGAGGAGGCACGCGACAAGGACCTCGGCGGTCTGGCCGACCTGGAGCGTCGGCTCGAGCTCGCCCAGCAGGCGCCGGAGACCGAGGACCCCGACCCGGCCGAGCGGGACCGACTGGCCGAGGCCGCGCGGACGGCGCGGAGCGCCGAGATGGACGCCCGGCTCGCGCTGCGCACGATGGAGGAGCGCGTACGGGCGCTGGCCGGCCGCTCCGACGCCCTCCGCCGGGCAGCCGCGCACGAGCGCGCGGCGCGGGCCAAGGCCCAGGCACGGCGCGAGCGGATGCTGCGCGAGGCGACGGTGGCGGCGGCGGTGCACACCGGCGCCGGGTACCTGGCCCGCCGGATCGAGCAGTCCATCGCCCTGGCCGGTGCGGAGCGGGCGGCGGCGGACGCGGCCCGGACCGATGCGGAGGCGGCGCTGGCCGAGATCCGGGGGCGCCTGCGGACCCTCACCCACGACTTCGAGTCGCTGGTCGACACCGTGCACCGCGACGAGATGGCCCGGGCCGAGCAGCGGATGCGGCTGGAGGCCCTGACCGAGAAGGCGATGACCGAGCTGGGGCTCGAGCCCGAGGGTCTGGTCGCCGACTACGGCCCCGACCAGCCCGTGCCGGTGCTGACCCGGCCGGACGGCAGCGCCCTCGGTCCCGACGACGAGGTGCCGGAGCCGATCCCGTACGTGCGGGAGCAGCAGCAGAAGCGGCTGCGGGCGGCCGAGCGCGCGCTCGGGGTGCTGGGCCGGGTCAACCCGCTGGCGTTGGAGGAGTTCGAGGCCATGGAGGAGCGCCACAAGTTCCTCTCCGAGCAGCTCGACGACCTGCGGAAGACGCGCGCCGACCTGATGGACATCATCACCGAGGTCGACAGCCGGGTCGAGCAGGTGTTCGCCGAGGCGTACGCGGACGTCGAGACGGCCTTCGAGCGGGTGTTCTCGCGGCTCTTCCCCGGTGGCGAGGGCCGGCTGGTGCTGACCGAGCCGGGCAGCTGGCTGACCACGGGTGTCGACGTCGAGGCCCGCCCGCCGGGCAAGAAGGTCAAGCGGCTGTCGCTGCTGTCGGGCGGCGAGCGGTCCCTGGTGGCGGTGGCCTTCCTGGTGGCGCTGTTCATCGCCCGGCCCAGCCCGTTCTACATCCTGGACGAGGTGGAGGCGGCCCTGGACGACACCAACCTGGGTCGGCTGCTGGAGATCTACGAGGAGCTCCGGGAGAACAGCCAGCTGCTGGTGATCACCCACCAGAAGCGCACGATGGAGATCGCGGACGCCCTCTACGGCGTGACCATGCGCGGTGACGGTGTCTCGACCGTGATCTCGCAGCGGCTGCGGGAGTCGGCCTCGGTGGCCTGAGCCCTCGTCCCGGGCTGCCGGGGGACACCGTGCGGTGCGGCGTGCCGGGCGGCGGCGGGATCGTGACCTAACCGAGAGCCGACACGGGCCCGGGATGGGCTCCGGGGCGGGTAGACCAGATGAAGATGCGGGTACGGGTTCCTCCGAACGCGTCGACAGTGACCTTCCCCAGGCCGCACTGTCATGTGGCCTCCTGTCCGAAAGGGTGCGTTATGACCGCCATCCTCATCGCCATGATCATCGTGCTGACCATCGCCGCCGGCATCGCCGGTCTGGTCGTGTTCGGCATGCAGGGCCGTGGCAGCCAGCACGTCCCGAAGCTGACCGACCAGATGTCCCGGGTCGCGCGTCACCTGAACGGCGAGGGTCAGCCCCCGCGCTCCCTCACCCACTCCCGCTGATCCGGGGTGTCCCGGGCTGACCTGGCTTGAGCTTCCCGCCGTCGGTCGGCGGAGTGTGCGGCGGTGGTGCGGCTCTGGGTTCAAACTTTCCGTCAGTCGACGGAGTGTGCGGCCGTGGTGCGGTCCGCCGGGACGAGAAGCGGTCGACTGACGGAATGTTCATGGTTGAGCCGCGACGGCGGCAGCTCAGGCCAGGCGCCGTCAGGCGGATGGCTCGGTGCCGATACCGGGTGTGTGGCGCCTCACGTCACAGCTGCGAGCAGCGCTCGAGGAGAGAACCACGACTGCGGCCGCCCCTAGGATGAGCCGGTGGATCCCTTGACCCTCTGGTACGTCGTGGGCGGCATCGTGCTGGCCGCTCTCGTCATCGTCGGCTTCGTGGCCGTCAACCGTCGCTCGGCCCTGCGCCGGGCCGAGGAGCGTCGCCAGCTCCGGGCGGGGGAGGGGGCCGGCGGCCGCGCGGACGACGGCGCGGGGGGTGTCGACGTCCTCGAGCGGGCCGACACCCGGACCCCGACCGACCGGGACACCGCCGACCCGACAGCCACCGAGACGGCCGCGGACGTCGTCGTCCCGGAGCTCGACCGGCCGGAGGCCACCGAGACCCGGTTGGCCCGGCTCCGCCGCCGGCTGGCCGGCTCCAACAACGCCCTCGGGCGCGGTCTGCTGCTGCTGCTCTCCCGCGACCAGATCGACGAGCAGACCTGGGAGGACTTCGAGGACACGCTGATCACCGCTGACCTCGGGGTGGGTCCGACCACCGAGCTGGTCGACACCCTGCGGACGCGGTTCCGGGTCGAGGGGGTCGCCGACGCGACCCGGGCCCGGGAGATCCTGCGCGCGGAGCTGCTCGCCCTGGTCGACCCGACCATGGACCGGACCATCCGCGCCGACCGCACCGAGACGCCGGCCGTGATCATGGTGGTCGGGGTGAACGGGACCGGCAAGACCACCACCGTGGGCAAGCTCGCCCGGGTGCTGGTCGCCGAGGACAAGGACGTGCTGCTGGGTGCCGCGGACACGTTCCGGGCCGCGGCGGCGGACCAGCTGCAGACCTGGGGCGACCGGGTCGGCGTGCCGACCGTGCGGGGCGCCGAGGGCGCGGATCCCGCCAGCGTCGCCTTCGAGGCGGTCAAGGGCGGCATCGAGGTGGAGGCCGACGTGGTGCTCATCGACACCGCGGGCCGGCTGCACACCAAGACCGGTCTGATGGACGAGCTGGGCAAGGTGAAGCGGGTGATCGAGCGGCAGGCACCGGTCGGCGAGGTGCTGCTGGTGCTGGACGCCACCACGGGGCAGAACGGGCTGACCCAGGCGCGCATCTTCCGCGAGGTCGTGGACGTGACCGGGATCGTGCTCACCAAGCTCGACGGTTCGGCCAAGGGCGGCATCGTCGTCCAGGTCCAGCGCGAGCTGGGGGTTCCGGTGAAGCTGGTCGGACTGGGTGAGGGTGTCGACGACCTGGCCCCGTTCGACGCCACCGTGTTCGTGGACGCGCTGCTGGAGAGTGCCTGAGGCCCGGACCTATGAGGGAGATCACGGGGTGCTGACGCCCGCGGCCCTTCGGTCCCGGCGGTTACCGAACTACATTCGGTAACAGTACAGAGCACGTTCCCGATCGCGGACGCCGACCGACGGGGGTCGGGGCTGCGGTCATCACCACAAAGGATCTCCCGTGGTCACCCCCCAGGTGCAGACGGCTTCGTCGTCGCGCCTCTCCCTGTCCGATCAGTCCTCCCGCACCGCGTACGAGCGGCTCCTGGCCGCCGGACTCGGCGCCGCCCTGGCGGTGGTGGCCGGGCTGGCGCTGCTGGTGCCCGGCGTCTCCGGCCCCAGCGCCGACGCCGCGACGCCGACCGCCGCCCACGGCAAGGCGACACCGCGTGCCGCCTCGGAGGCGCCGTCCGTCGACGGTGCCACCTCGGTGGAGTGAGCGTCACACCCCTCGGCTGAGCACACCCCGCGGACGGCGCGCTGCCGTCCGGCGGGGCGGGTGCGGCCTCAGGTGTCGATCGACGCCGCGCTCGAGACGCCGTGGTTGACCGCTTCGAGGAGGGCGCCGATGAACGCCGGCAGGTCGTCGGGGTTGCGGCTGGTGATCAGGTTCTGGTCGGTGACCAGCTGCTCGTCCACCCACTCGGCTCCGGCGTTGCGCAGGTCGGTCTGCAGGCTCGGCCAGGACGTGACGCGCTTGCCGCGCACCACGTCGGCCTCGATCAGGGTCCAGGGCGCGTGGCAGATCGCCGCGACCGGCTTGCCCGAGTCCACGAACGCCTTGACGAAGGCCACCGCCTTGGCATCCATCCGCAGGGCGTCCGGGTTGGCCACGCCCCCGGGCAGCACCAGCGCGTCGTAGTCGTCCACCGAGACCGACCCGACCTCGGCGTCCACGTCCTGGGTGTCGGCCTTGTCGAGGTGCTCGAACAGCTGCACCGAACCGCTCTCCGGGCTCAGCAGCACGGCCTGGTGACCGGCGTCGGCGACCGCCGTCCAGGGGTCCACCAGCTCGGCTCTCTCGATGCCCTCGCTCGCCACGAGGAATGCGACCTTCTTCGTCTCCGTCATGCGCCCAACGTAGCGCTTACTGTGTAAACAGGCTCAGGAGAGCACGGCGCGGGCGATGCCGCCGGGCAGCGCGGACGTCTCCGCCAGCACGGTGCCCTCCCGACCGAACACCGCCGACCGGCCCGCGGTCTCGGCGTACCCGCCCGCTGTCGGTCCGGCGAAGCTCGCGAAGCCCACGTACGCCCCGCAGGCGCGGGCGATGGTGGCAGCTCGGCTGCGCTGGATCCCCAGGTCCGCCGGGTGGTCGACGAGCCCGGCCACGTACAGGTCGATGCCGGCGTTGGCCAGCTCCTTGACGTGGTCCCCGACGCCCGTGTCCCGGCAGATGCCCACGCCGACCCGCCAGCCGTCGAGGTCCAGCACCACCGGTCGCGGACCGGGGGCGAAGTGCCGGGCCTCGTCGGTTCCCAGGTGCTGCTTGCGGTAGACGACCCGGGCGCCGCCGCCGTCGACCAGCACCACGGCGATGGACCGGTCGGGTCGCTCGGCGGGGGCCGCCCCGGCCGGAGCGTCGCCGGCAGGCGTGCCCCCCGGAAGCCCCACCCCCGGATGCGGCCCGGACGGGGGCGCCGAGCAGGACGACCGACCCGGTGGTCGCACAGGCCTCGATCACGGGGTCCAGC
>JBMDXL010000604.1:0-3839 GCA_048594465.1 Microlunatus sp.
AAGTCGCGGTCGACCGACGGAAGATGCTCCGCGTACGGGCGGGAACGGCACAACAAGCCGTCGAATGACGGAAAGTTCGAGCCTCGGCGGACGGAGCGCACCCGCGCTACCTGCGGTTGACCACCACGGTTGTCGCGGCCAGGTCCTGCAGACCACGCCGGTCCGGGCCGATGATCAACGGCGGCAGGGCCAGGCAGATCAGGGCCTGACGGAGGGCGGCCCGCGGGAACCCGACCGGCCGGGTGTCCAACCGGACCACCGCGATCCGGCAGATCAGCTGACCGAAGCTGCCGCTGGCCAGCGTGACCAGCAGGGTCGACTCGACGAAGAAGGTGGCCAGGGTCATCCAGGTCTGCCAGCCGCTGCCGGTGACCACGGCGGTGCCGAAGATCGCCACCGCCACCCCCATCGACGCCGCCCAGTCGAGCAGCAACGCCGCGACCCGCGCCCGCCAGCCGGCCAACGAGCCCCGGCCGGACTCGGGCAGACCCAACCGCTGTCCCGGGTAGGGCTCGGCCGGCACCGCCGGCGCTCCACGCGTGGCCACCCCGCGAGGCTACCCGTTGCGCCGTGACACCCCGGGTCCGCGAGTCCGGCCCGGTCCCGGGTGTGATGTCGGCGGCACGCAACCGAAACAGCGCGGACACGTGGGCTCAGTACGGTCGCCGGGTAACCCGCTGTCGAGGTCCCGCCGGGGCATTCCCACCCGCACGCGCCCGACGTCACCGGATCCGGTCGTCCGCCCGACCGGACCACGCACCCGAGGAGCACCATGAGTGGAAGCGCCACCCGGCACGACGCCGTCGAAGCCGTCACGTCGTACGAGATCCCGGCCAAGGACTTCGCCGAGCCGCTCGGTCAGCTCTTCGGCAAGAACGTGTTCGACCTGAGCCGGATGAAGAGCCGGCTGCCCAAGAACGTCTACACCTCGGTGCTCGCCACGATCGAGAAGGGCGCTCCCCTCGATCCGTCGATCGCCGACTCGGTGGCGTCGGCCATGCGGGACTGGGCACTGGAGAACGGTGCCTCCCACTACGCCCACGTGTTCTACCCGCTGACCGGGCTGACCGCGGAGAAGCACGACTCCTTCCTGGAGCCGGACAGCAACGGCAGCTCGCTGGCCCAGTTCACCGGCAAGACCCTGACCCAGGGCGAGCCGGACGCCTCCAGCGTCCCCCACGGTGGCATCCGCGGCACCTTCGAGGCCCGCGGCTACACCGGCTGGGACGTCACCAGCCCGGCGTACATCCTGGAGAACCCGAACGGGAACACGCTCTGCATCCCCACCGTCTTCATCTCCTGGACCGGGGAGGCGCTGGACAAGAAGACCCCGCTGCTGCGGTCCCAGCAGGCGATGGGCGCGCAGGCCGCCCGGCTGCTCAAGCTGTTCGGTCACACCGACGTGGACACGGTGGTGTCCTTCGCCGGTGCCGAGCAGGAGTACTTCCTGATCGACGAGCACTTCTACTACGCCCGCCCGGACCTGATGAGTGCCGGTCGGACCCTGTTCGGCGCGAAGCCGGCCAAGGGCCAGCAGTTCGATGATCACTACTTCGGCGCCATCCCCGAGCGGGTGCTGGCCTTCATGATCGAGGTCGACCGCGAGCTGTTCAAGCAGGGCATCCTGGCCAAGACACGGCACAACGAGGTCGCCCCCGGCCAGTTCGAGATCGCCCCGCTGTTCGAGAAGGCGAACCTGGCCCATGATCATCAGCAGCTGATGATGACCACCCTGAAGAAGGTGGCCGAGCGCTACGGGATGACCTGCCTGCTGCACGAGAAGCCCTTCAACGGGGTCAACGGCTCGGGCAAGCACGTCAACTTCTCGCTGGGCAACGCCAACCAGGGCAACCTGCTGAACCCCGGTGACACCCCGCACGAGAACGCCCAGTTCCTCACCTTCTGCGCCGCGATCATCCGCGGCGTCCACCTGTACGGCGGGTTGCTGCGCGCCGTCGTTGCCTCGGCCAGCAACGACTTCCGGCTCGGGGCGAACGAGGCACCGCCGGCCATCATCTCGATCTTCCTCGGCGACCAGCTGATGGACGTGTACGACCAGATCGCCAAGGGCGGGGCCACCGGCTCCAAGGGCGGCGGCACCCTGGAGGTCGGGGTCGACACCCTGCCGAAGCTCAAGGCCGATCCCGGGGACCGCAACCGGACCAGCCCGTTCGCCTTCACCGGCAACCGGTTCGAGTTCCGCGCCCCCGGCTCGGGCCAGTCCATCTCGGGTCCGATGGTGGCCATCAACGCGATCCTGGCCGACTCGATCGACTACATCGCCACGGCGCTGGAGACCGAGCTGGCGGCCGGAGCGGACTTCAACGACGCCGTCCAGACGGTGCTGCAGGGCATCATCACCGACCACGGTGCCGTGATCTTCAACGGCGATGGCTACTCCCAGGCCTGGCAGGACGAGGCCGCCCAGCGAGGGCTGAAGAACCTGCGCACCACCCCCGATGCCCTGCCCGAGCTGGCGGACCCGGCCGTGATCGCCATGCTGGACAAGTACAAGGTGCTCAGCCCCCGCGAGCTGAACAGCCGCTACGAGGTCTACCTCGAGCAGTACATCCTCAGCGTGCACGTCGAGGCGGTGGAGACGGCCAAGGTGGGGAAGACCTCGATCCTGCCGGCCGCGCTGCGCTACCAGGCCCTGCTCGCGGACAACGTGGCCAAGCTGACAGCCGTCGACATCCCCGCCGACCGGACCATGCTGGAGGCGGTGACCGCCGAGATCACCAAGCTGACCGCCGGGATCGCGGCCCTGGAGGCGGCCCTGGCCCACGAGAGCGGTGACGCCTCGTCGCTGGAGCACGCGCTGCAGGCCAAGGACGAGCTGATCCCGCCGATGGCCGACGTCCGGGCCGCGGCGGACGCCCTGGAGGAGCTGGTGGCCGACGACCTGTGGCCGCTGCCGACGTACCAGGAGATGCTGCACATCCTCTGACCGGACCCGGTCGGGGCGCGGCCCCATTGGGCTCTGCCACCGGGACCTGCCACCAGGAGAACGGGTTCTCGTCGACCGCGCGTGTCACACCAGTGAAACAAACGCGCAACTCGACGGAAACCCGTTCTCCGTATCTTCGCTGGAGCCGAGGACGATAGGGTGGCGCGCGCCAGCGAGACCACACGCGTTCCCCTCGTACGGTTCCAGCCGCACCTCGGGTTCACCCACGATCACCGGAGGACAGATGTTCCAAAGCGCCGACGAGCTGTTGGCCTACATCAAGGACGAGGGCGTCGAGATCGTCGACGTCCGCTTCTGCGATCTGCCCGGCATGATGCAGCACTTCACGGTCCCGGCCGGATCGTTCGACAAGAGCGTCTTCGAGGACGGCCTGGCGTTCGACGGGTCGTCGATCCGCGGCTTCCAGAAGATCCACGAGTCGGACATGGCCCTGCTGCCGGATCCGACCACGGCGTACCTGGACCCGTTCCGCGCCGCCAAGACCCTGTGCCTCAACTTCTTCGTGCACGACCCGCTCACCAAGGAGCCCTACAGCCGCGACCCGCGCAACATCGCGCGCAAGGCGGAGAACTACCTGGCGTCCACGGGCATCGGCGACACCGCCTTCTTCGCCCCCGAGGCCGAGTTCTACGTCTTCGACGACGTCCGGTTCGAGACCAAGCAGAACACCGGCTCGTACGCCATCGACTCCGTGGCCGGCGCCTGGAACACCGGGCGGGTCGAGGAGGGTGGCAACCGCGGCTACAAGGTCAAGTACAAGGGCGGCTACTTCCCGGTCCCGCCGGTCGACCACTTCGCCGACCTGCGTGACGTGATGACCCTGAACCTGGAGGCCGCGGGCCTCACCGTCGAGCGGTCCCACCACGAGGTC
>JBMDXL010000605.1:0-2725 GCA_048594465.1 Microlunatus sp.
CAACGAGTTCTGCGTCTTCCCGCCGGCGTGATCCTGGGTTACTGTTCCTCCGAGCTCGGGGGAGCACAATCCGAGGAGTTCCCGTGTCCAGAGCACTTCCCCGTCTGGGCGCGATGATCACCGGCCGTCGGTCGTCGTCGATCACCGCCCCGCGCACGTTGATCGGCGCCCTGGCGCTCGGTCTCGCGATCTCCGGTGCCGGGTTCGTGGGCCCTCCGGGCAGTCTGCCCCAGGCGGCGGCGAAGGTGTCCGACCCCGCCCTGGCGACCAAGATCGCCTCGGTGATGAAGGACTCCCGGGTCACCCGCGGCCGGACCTCCGCGGTCGTCTACGACGCCGCCACCGGCAGCGAGCTCTACCAGCGCAGCGGCGGGCGGACCTCGATCCCGGCCTCCAACACCAAGATCATCACCGCGGCGGCCGCGCTGGACACCCTGGGTCCGGCCTACCGGTTCCGGACCGAGGTGATCAGCCGGGCCACGGTGACCGGCAGCACGCTCGGCGGCCGGCTCTACCTCAAGGGCTACGGCGACCCGACGGCTCGGGCCAGCGACTACGCGGCCCTGGCCCAGCGGGTCCGCGCGGCGGGGATCCGTACGGTGACAGGGAAGCTGGTCGTGGACGCGACCTACTTCGACAGCGTCCGCTACAACCCGACCTGGAAGACCAGCTACGCCGACGACTACTACGCCGCTCCCATCTCGGCGGTCACGCTGGCCCCCAACGCCGACTTCGACGCCGGCACCGTGATCATCAACGTCCGGGCCGGGTCGGTGGGCCGCAAGGCCAAGATCACCACCACGCCGGCGTCGGCCGCGGCGGCCCTGGATCTGCGGAACCTCACCACCACCGGCAAGAAGGGCAGCTCGTCCACGATCTCGGCGAGCCGCCCGTACGGCTCCGGCACCATCACGATCCGGGGCCGGATCGGCTCCGGACGGTCGACGACCCGGCTGATCACCGTCAGCCGACCGGATCTGTACGCCGCCGCGGTGTTCCGGGCCGAGCTGAAGAAGGCGGGGGTGACCGTCCGGGGCGCGACCACCGCGCTGGCCACCCCGGCCTCGGGCCGCCGGGTGATCGGCACCGACTACTCGATGCCGCTGTCCCAGCTGCTGGTGCCCTTCATGAAGCTCTCCAACAACATGCACGCCGAGGCGCTGACCAAGGCGATGGGCGCCCAGCGGTCCGGTGCGCCGGGCAGCTGGACGAACGGGCTGGCCGCGACCCGGGCGTACCTGTCCGCGACCGGGGTGCCGATGAGCGGCCTGGTCCTCGCCGACGGCTCCGGGCTGACCCGGTCCAACACGATCACCCCGCGGGCGATGGGCACGCTGCTGGTCAAGGTGCAGCGGGAGACCTGGTTCCCGGTCTTCAAGGCGTCGCTGCCGGTGGCCGGCAACAGCAGCCGGATGATCGGCGGGACCCTGCGTCGCCGGATGAACGGGACCCGGGCGGCGAACAACGCCTGGGCCAAGACGGGCACGCTGACCGGGGTCACCGCCCTCAGCGGTTACGTCCGCGGACGCGACGGGCACCTGTACGTCTTCGCCATGCTCAGCCAGTACACGGGCAGCTCGCCGCGACCCGTGGAGGACAAGCTGGTGGTCACGCTCGCGGGTTGGCGACGCTGAGTCCGAGAGGTCCGCGCAGGTAGACTGAGGTCTTCTCCGTCACGTCAAGAGGTGGGTCCATGTCCGCTCAGCGTCCGCAGCCCGGATCGATGTTCGAGCTCGAGTTCCCGCAGTCGGTCGGGATCTTCAACAGCTACGCCGACGCCCAGAAGGCGGTCGACTACCTCGCCGACGAGAAGTTCGCCGTGCAGAACCTGGCCATCGTCGGCACCGAGCTGAAGTCGGTGGAGCGGGTGCTGGGGCGGAAGAGCTGGGGCACGGTGCTCTCCCAGGGCGTCTCCTCCGGCGTCTCCACCGGTCTGCTGGTCGGCATCATCATGCTGCTGTTCACCCGCCCGGCCAGCGTGCTGGTGCTCATCCTCAGCTGCCTGGCCCTCGGCATCGCCATCGGCCTGGTCTTCGCCGCGGCGGGTTACGCCCTGACCCGCGGCAAGCGGGACTTCACCTCGGTGACCCAGACCGTGGCCACCAAGTACGAGGTGCTGTGCGAGCACAAGGTCGCCGCCCAGGCCCGCGAGATGCTGCAGCAGCTGCCCGGCGCCCGCGCCGCCGCGTTCGAGTAGCGGCCGCTCGCGCTCAGGCTGCCCGCACTCGCTGTGATCGCCCTCGAGCCCGGCTTCTTCGTGGTCGTTCGTAGAGAAACAGCACCCCTCCTCTCTCCTCCTCGGCACGCCGGCGGGCGATCACGGTCGCTCGCGCTCAGGACAGCAGTGGGCGGAGCCGCCCGGCCAGGTCGACGGCGGCCTCGATCTCGGTCCGGCGGATCGAGACGCTCTCCACGTTGAACCCGTACGGCACGCCGAGGCGACGGCAGAAGGCGGCGAGCTCGTGCGCCCCGGCCAGGCACTGCGCGTGGCTGACGGCCAGGGGGTCGTCGGCGTGGACCAGCTCGTTCTGCAGCCACCGGGGCACCTGCACGCCGAGCCACTGCAGGAAGGCCAGGGTCGTGGCCGAGCCGCAGACGGCCAGGGTGAAGACCACCGGCCGCGGCGCGACCCCGCGCTCACGACATTCGTACACGTAGTCCGACACCAGGCTCTTGGTGTCGTCCACGTCGTAGATCACCTGGCTGACGAAGAAGGCGCAGCCCT
>JBMDXL010000606.1:0-1549 GCA_048594465.1 Microlunatus sp.
GGGCCTCGCCGTCCTCGACCCCGACGGCGTCCCGATCGCCGTGACGGGCACCGTCGCCGGGCCGCACCAGCCGACGGCGAGCATCCCGCTCCGCAGTCGCGACCGTCTTCTCGGTCGGCTGGAGGTGGTCCTGCGGTCGGGGGAGTCCCGGCTGCACCGGGCCGACGACGACACCCTGGCGCTGCTGGTCGGACCCCTGACCCTACTGCTGCGCGAGCAGGCCCTGGCCCAGGCTCTGCGCGAGGCGCGGACGCAGGTGATCCAGGCGCGCGAGAGCGAGCGGTCCGTCCTGCACCGCGATCTGCACGACGGGCTCGGGCCGACCCTGACCAACGCGGCGCTTCGCGCCGACGCGGCCGCCAACCGGCTCCCGACCGACCCGGAGGCGGCCGCCGCCCTGCTGGCCCAGACCCGACAGGGGATCCGCGAGGCCCTGGCCGACGTGCGCCGGGTGGTCTACGGACTCCGCCCCCTGGCGCTGGAGGAGCTCGGCCTGGTGGGCGCCATCCGCGAGCAGGCCGGTCGCGCCGGGCGGTTGCCGGTGGAGGTGACCGCGTCCACCGAGCTCGGTCGGCTCACGCCGGCGCTCGAGCTGGCCGTCTACCGGATCGCCACCGAGGCGATCACCAACGCCCAGCGCCACTCCACCGGCACCGAGGTCGGGGTCCGGCTGGCCGCCGAGCCGGGCGGGTGGGAGCTGGTGGTGCAGGACGACGGCTCGCCGCCGCCCGACTTCGTGGCGGGTGTCGGTCTGCGCTCCATCCAGGAGCGGGCCGAGGAGCTGGGTGGGCGGAGCGAGATCCGGTCCGGGCCGGATGGTTGGCAGGTGCGGGCCTGGATCCCGGCGAGCTGACCCGGTCGCTGGGATCAGCCACGAGGACGCGGGAGACTCGGATCATGTCGCAGACCGTTCATCCCGCCGCCGGGCCTCTGGCCATCGCCGGTCACGTCGTGCTCACCGCGCTCGTCTGGCGCGACATCGCGCGCCGGCCGGCGAGCGAGCTGCGAGGCAGCAAGAACCTCTGGCGGTTCCTCACCGCCCTGAACACCGGCAACCACCTGCTCTACCTGCTGGTCGGCCGCCGCCGCAGCTAGCGGCGGCGCAGACCCACCACCACCGGGTCGTGGTCCGACGACCGCCGCGGGTCGGGGGAGTAGTAGTCGTCCGCCGTGGTGCGGTACGTCGAGTACTCCAGCGCCGGCGACTCGCCGGCGTTGATGTTCCAGATGTCGGCCCGGGTCAGCCGCGAGCGCGCGGCCGGGTTGAGCAGCACGTGGTCGAGCGAGCCGGCCAGTCCGCCGAAGGAGTAGGACCACTCGTCGGCGGGCGCGGCGTTGACGTAGCCGGCGGCGTACAGCACCTGCAGCGGGTCCTCCTGACCGTAGGAGTTGAAGTCCCCGAGCAGCGCCACCGACTGGACGCCCTCCGAGCGCTGCACCGGCGGCACCCAGTCCCGCAGCGCCCGGGCCTGGCGCACCCGGTCGGCGTTGTAGGCACCCTGGCCGTCCATCTGGTCGACGTTGTCGCCGGTGGCCCCGTCCGCGCCCT
>JBMDXL010000607.1:0-2941 GCA_048594465.1 Microlunatus sp.
GGGTCGCCGGTCGGCGGCGCGTCGACCAGCTCGTCCAGCGTCACCCCGTACGCCCGGGCCAGCGGGAGCAGCAGCTCCAGGGTCGGTCGGCGGTCGCCCGACTCCAGCCGGGACAGCGTGCTGACCGAGATCGACGTCTGCGCGGACAGGTCCGCCAGGGTGAGCTCCCGCTGGGCCCGCAGCTCGCGCAGCCGGGGGCCGACCCCGTCGAGGGTCTGGTCGAGATCGAAGTCCATGATCACCAGTTTGCCACTTCAGCAAGAGTGTTTGCGAGCCGCAGTCCATGCTCGTCACACTCGGACCATGTCCACCAACGTCATGACCACTGAGGAACTCGCTCCCGACTACGACGTCATCGTGATCGGCGGCGGGGCCGCCGGATTGAACGGCGCCCTGATGCTCGCCCGCTCCCGCCGGTCGGTGGCGGTCATCGACGCCGGCCGGCCCCGCAATGCCCCGGCCGACGGGGTGCACGGCCTGCTGGCCCGGGACGGGATGCCGCCGGCGGAGCTGCTCGAGCGCGGCCGGGCCGAGGTGCGCTCGTACGGCGGCACGGTGGTCACTGGGACCGTCTCGTCGGTGAGCGGGGCCGCGTCGGACGAGGCCGGCTTCCGGGTCGGGCTCACTGACGGTCGTACGGTCGGTGCCCGCCGCCTGCTCGTCACCACCGGACTGGTCGACGAGCTGCCGGACGTCCCCGGACTGCAGGAGCGGTGGGGACGTGACGTCGTCCACTGCCCGTACTGCCACGGGTGGGAGGTCCGGGACGAGGCCATCGGGGTGATCGCCTCCAGCCCGATGGTGGCCCATCAGGCCCTGCTCTTCCGCCAGCTCAGCGACGACGTGACCGTCTTCGTCCACACCACGGCGCTGGACGACACCGACCGGGAGCGGTTGCTGGCCCGCGGGGTCCGGCTGGTCGAGGGCGAGGTGGCCGGCGTGGAGGTGTCCGACGATCGGATCACCGGCGTCCGGCTGACCGGGGGCGAGGTGATCGCGCGGTCGGTGATCGCCGTGCAGACCCGGATGGTCGCCCGCGGTGGGCTGCTCGCCAGCCTGGGGTTGAGCACCGTCGACCACCCGCTCGGGATGGGGAGCGCCGTGCCGGCCGACCCGACCGGTCTGACCTCCGTACCCGGCGTCTACGTGGCCGGCAACGTGACCGACCTGTCCGCCCAGGTGGGAGCCGCCGCGGCGGCCGGCGCCCTGGCCGGCGCCCGGATCAACGCCGACCTGGTGGAGGAGGAGACCACCGCCGCCGTCGCCCGCGGGCGGGGTGAGAGGTGAGCTGGCGGCGTCGGTCGGTGTGCGGAACCCGACCATGGTCGGCAAACCACGCGCGCGGCGCGGACAGCGGACCGTCGGGCTCGCCTGCGCTCGGACGTCGGTGCGCACGTCACCCCAGGTGCACGCTCAGTTGATCTCCATCACGTCGGCGGTCGGGGCTTCGGGGCGCTTGGCCACCGGACGGTCGAGGTAGAAGAAGGCCGTCGAGGCGATGTCGTCCTGCAGCGGCAGATAGCGGTGTCCGCTCCGCCAGCCCAACGCCTGGATGGTGACACCGAGCCGGCGGCTGAAGTGAATCGGGTCCAGCACATGGAACCGGTAGAGCCCGAACCGCTGCTGGGCGTCGTAGAGACCGTCCGGTCGGATCACCTGGGGCATCCCGAGGTACGGCGTGGAGAACTCCACGTACCCCCGGCCGGGCACGTCGAAGTTCCAGGCGCCGCCGAAGTAGTCCTCGGTGCCGGTGCCGCAGATCGTCGGGTAGTCGACGTCGTCGTCCAGGAAGAACTTGATCTCACCCTCGCCCCACCAGCCGGTCGAGTTGACCCCCCAGGCGAGATAGGTGCCGACGTAGTGCCCACTCCCCTCGATGCCCTCGAGGATGGTGTGCGGCACCTTCTCCGGCAACGGCCGGCTGCGACGCCACTGGGCGTGCAGGTAGCCGTCCTCGCTGTGGTCCTCGCCGATCTCGTACGTCACCTGGTAGTAGACGGTGACCGGCACGTCGGAGGTGTTCTCGACGGTGAGGTGGGCGCCGGTCCGGAACGGCATCGGCCAGTAGGAGTTGAAGCCCCCGTTCGGGTTGGCGGCCACCGGCTGGGAGCTGACCTGGGCGAAGCGCCCCCAGCCGCTGCAGAAGAAGTCGCCGTACGGGACCTCGATCGCCGGCTCGTCGGCCCCGTCCCAGGACGCGCGCAGGATCAGGGTCCGCCAGTTGTCCGTGTGCGTGGTGATCCACAGGTGCGTGATCCGGCCCGGCCCGTCGATCTCGGCGAGGGAGAACGTGGCGTGCGGCTCCACCACCACACTCGGAGAGATCTTCCAGCCCGGCCCCAGGTCGCGTGCGCAGGCAGCTCCCGTGCCCTCGGTGGCCCGTCCACCCCCGCCCGGAGAGCCGTCGAAGTTCTCGGGTGAGATGGAGCGCGTCTCCACCTTCCGCAGACGGCCGAGGCCGCCCAGTCCGCTCGACATCAACAGCCTCCCAGGGATGGACGTGGTATCGATTTCACCCTACGACGGATCCACGGCGACGGATAGGGTGCGATCCTCAGAAGGCAGCGAGGTGAGAGTGGCCACGATCTACGACGTCGCGCGGCGTGCCGGGGTCTCCCCCGCCACGGTGTCCCGCGTGTTCAACGGCGTCCGCGTGTCCGAGGAGAAGGCGCGGCTCGTGCGACGCGCGGCGGCCGAACTGTCCGTCACGCCGAGCCGACCGGCGCGGGCTCTGCGCCGGCGCAACTCCGAGATCATCGCCTTGATCATCCCCGACATCGAGAACCCCTTCTTCACGTCCCTGGCCCGCTCCCGCACCTCCGTGCTGCTCGGGGAGATCGCTGATCTGGTCGCGGACCGGGAGCAGCTCCGTGACCCGCGGCTGCAGGCGCTGAGCGACGACGACCGCGCGCGGGACGGCTCGCTGCTGGTCACCGTGGAG
>JBMDXL010000608.1:0-2205 GCA_048594465.1 Microlunatus sp.
GGCCAGCAGCAGCGCCAGCACCCCGGCCGCCAGGCACGCGTACGCCAGTGCCGCCGCCCGCACCGGCGTGAGGACCGCCGGCACCCGCGCGGCCGGCAGCCGGCCGAACCGGGCGGCCGCC
Organism: Microlunatus sp.; assembly: GCA_048594465.1. GTDB lineage: Bacteria > Actinomycetota > Actinomycetes > Propionibacteriales > Propionibacteriaceae > Microlunatus. Next base: position 122 of record JBMDXL010000608.1, read on the forward strand.
ACCGCGGAACCGGTGACCCAGCCGGCCCCACCGAGGGCGGCGACGGCCCAGGCGATCCAGCCCGGCCCGGTCGGGCCCACCAGCAGGGTGGCCAGCAGGGCCAGGGCGACCCCGACGCCGGCCACCAGCAGCACCCGTCGACGGCCGAAGCGCAGACGCGCCCGGACCAGGTCGAGCACGCCCACCAGCAGCAGCCAGACGGCGAGCGCGGTCACCGCGACCCGGCCGGGTTGGCGGGGTCGGCAGGATCGGTCAGGCGGGCGAGCACGCGCTGAGCATCGCGGACGGCACTGACACCCTTGGCGAACGCCTGGGAGACAGCGGAGTCGCTGATCTCCTCCTCGGCGGCGATCTCGTGCTGGCTGGCGCCCTCGAAGGAGCGGCGGAGCATCCGGCGGGAGCGGTCGTTGAGCCGGTCGACCAGACCGTCCCGGGTGATCAGGAAGGCGTTGACCAGGGGCGCCGGCCCGCCTGCCGACGGGGCGTGGCGGTCGTCGTAGGCGGTGCGCCGGCCCCGCGCCGCGGGCTCGTCCAGGGCGCTCAGGGCGGCCCGCGCGCTCCACCAGACCTCGCCGTCCTGCAGCATCGGGATCGTGCCGGCGTCGAACACCTCCCGCTCCCCCACCCCGATGCCGCACCGGGCGTCCATCTCCGGGGGCAGCGTGAGCCGGACGAGCAGCGCGGCCAGGGTGGCGCTCGGCAGGTCGGCGTACACCCCCTGGAACTCGTCCCCGACCGTCGGCTCGAGCCGGTCCACAGGCGGCACCAGCGCGCTGGTGGCGCGCAGGGCGGCGGCGAGATCGTTCTGGGCCTGGCCTCGGGACACCGACCGGCGCGAGCCGACCAGGTCGCCGATCATCGCGTACACGAGCATTGGTGAAGCCTATAGCTTCATTTCGCCGAAGTGAAGCGCTGGCCTGAAGTCGCTCCGGTCCCGGTCCACAGATCCGCCACCGGGAGCTCCCGCCCCAGGATCGTGCCCGCAGCGCGGCGACCGGACAGCAGCGCGGCCGTCACGGTCGCCGGGTCGTCGGTCCAGGTGGCCTCGCCGGCCAGGTGCAGCACCCCGTCGACCGGGGTGGCCAGCAGATCGTGGTCGGCCGGGCTCGACCCCACGGTCAGGTAGGCGTAGGAGCCGCGTGCGTACGGGTCGTCCTGCCAGTGGGTGACGTCGACCCGCACCGGGTCGGGCACGTCGTCGCCGAAGAGGCGGCGGAGCTGGACCAGGACCGAGTCGGCCACCCGCGCGTCGTCCCAGACCCGGATGGCCCGCGCGCACGGGCCGGCCGCGAAGGTCAGCAGTGTCGGCTCGCCGTGCAGGGACGTCAGGTCGTAGAAGGAGTGCCACCAGGCACCCTCGGGTCCCTGCTGACGGATCGCGTACACGTCGGCGTCCCAGAACCGTTGCTCGAAACGGAGGAAGACCTTCTCGAAGGCGTTCATGGCCAGCCGCTGCAGGGCCCCGGCCACCGGCTCCGGCAGCGGCGGCTCGATCGCCAGGTCACCGGACCGGAGCACACCGACCGGGACGGTGAGCACCGCGCGGTCGCCGCTGAACGTCGTGTCGGCGCCGGAGCCGCCGGAACCGTCGACGTGAGCCGTCACGCCCTCACCGGACCAGCGCAGCTCGCGGACCTCGTGGCCGAGCCGGATGTCGAGGCCATCGGCCAGGTGCGCGGCGAGCCGGTCGTAGCCGTCGGGGAAGACCACCTCGTCGCCCGCCACGGCGTCGTCGTCCAGACCGTGGGCGTCCAGGTCCTCGATCCAGACGCCGTACTGCTCCTCGGTGCGGTGCCGGTGGAACTCCCGCACCCGCTCGGCCCGCTCGGTGTCCCAGCCCAGCCGGGTCAGGGTCGTCTCGACCGCGTCGGCGTAGGTGCAGCCGGCGGGGAGGTCGGCGACGGTGCGGGCCAGCTCCTCGGCCACGTGGTGCAGGTCGTCGACGAACTGCCGGGTGGCCTCCGGTCCCAGCCGCCGACCGTCGGGGTCGTAGTAGGCGATCGGGCGGCTGTCCGGCTGGTAGGCCCCGACGGTGAACTCGACAGTGGGCAGCCCGTAGGCCGCGGCCGCGGCCGCCACCGGAC
>JBMDXL010000609.1:0-2242 GCA_048594465.1 Microlunatus sp.
GCAGTGGTGGGACACCGTGGCCGCCTGGGCCTGCTTCGGAAGCTGGGTGATGATCGTGGCCGCCACGGTCGCCGCCTACCGGGCGCTCAAGCAGGGTCGCCCCGATCCGCCCCCGACCCCGCGCCGCTGACCGTGTCCGACGCATCCCCGCCGGCGACCACCGGCGTCCGTACGCTGACCGAGGCGCTCCGCCGGCTCGACGCGGCCGCGCTCACCCGGCTGCTCCACCTGCGGCCGGACCTGGCCTACCCGGTGCCGAGCGACGTGACCGAGCTGTCCGGGCAGGCGACCACCACCAGCTCGGTGGTCCGGGCGCTGGACGGGCTGAACGCCTGGCAGCGGGTGGTGGCCGAGGGACTGGCCGCCCTCCCCGATCCGGCGGCGCTGCCCGCCGTCACGGCCCTGCTGGGAGCCGACCCGGGCCCCTGCGCGGCCGCCGTCGACGACCTCCGTGACCGAGCCCTGCTGTGGGGTCCCGACGACGAGCTCCACCTGGTCCGGGCCGCGCGTGACCACCTCGGCCCCTACCCCGGCGGTCTGGCTCCGCCGTCGCCGCGACCACTCGACCCGGCCGGCGTCGACCAGCTGCTGGCCGAGGTCGGACCGGAGGCCCGCGCGGTCGTCGACCGGCTGCTGTGGAACCCGGCCGGGGCGGTCAGCGGCGCTGACCGAGCGGTCTCCGTCGACACCGCGCGCACCCCGTTGGAGCAGCTGCTGGCGCGTCGTCTGCTCCGGCCGGCCGGACCCGACACGGTGCTGCTCCCCCGCGAGGTGAGTTGGCACCTGCGGGGCGGGCGGTTCACGCCCGAGCCGGTGCCGAGCGCCGCCCCGGTGCTGACCGGCAGGATCCGGACGCCGGCGCTGGTCGACCGCGCTGCGGTCGGAGCCGCGTACGGGTTCGTGCACGATCTCGAGCTGGCCGCCCACACGCTGCAGAGCACACCGCACCGGCTGCTGCGCGAGGGAGGCGTGGCCGTCCGCGACGTGACCGCCCTCGGTCGTGGGCTGGGCACCGACCACGCCCACGCCACCTTCGTCCTGGAGTGCGCCGCCGCGGCCGGGCTGCTGGCCGCCGGGGACGGCGGGCGGCTGCTGCCGACGGTGGACTACGACCGCTGGGCCGAACGCGAACCCGCCGACCGCTGGCGGGCGCTGGCCGCGGCCTGGCGCCACAGCGACCGGCTGCCCGGTTCCGCCAGCGACCCCGGGGCGCACGCGCTCGGGCCGGAGGCGGAGGCCCCGGGCGCGGCGAGCGTGCGGGGCCTGGTGACGGCCCTGCTGGCCGACGCCCCCGTCGGCACCCTCCTCGATCTGGCCGATCTGGAGGACGTGGTCGGCTGGCACCGCCCCCGGTTGGCCCGGGTCGGCGGGGTCCCGCTGTCGTCGGTGCTGGCCTGGACCTGGCGGGAGGCGGGCTGGCTCGGGATCAGCAGCCTGGGAGCGGTGTCCGGTCTGGCTGCGGCCGCCCTGGCCGCCGACACCCACCCGCTGCCGGCGGCGCTGGCCGAGGCCTTCCCGGCCACCGTGGAGCAGATCGTGCTGCAGGCCGATCTGACCGCGGTCGCCCCCGGACCGGTGCCCTACCGGCTGGCCCGCGAGCTGCGGCTGCTGGCCGACCAGGAGTCGCGGGGCGGGGCCGCGGTCTTCCGGTTCAGCAGCGCCTCGCTGCGACGCGCCTTCGACGCCGGCTGGTCGGCGGCCGACGTGCACCGCTGGCTGGAGCGGCACGCCACCACCGCCCCGCCGCAGCCGCTGGCCTACCTGATCGACGACGTCGCCCGCCACCACGGCAGCATCCGGGTGGGACCGGCGCAGGCGTACGTGCGGATCGCGGACCCGGCCCAGGTGGCCGCCCTGCTGACCCACCCGGACGCCAGCGTGCTCGGTCTGCGCGAGCTGGCGCCGGGGGTGCTGGTGGCGGCGGCCGAACCGTACGAGGTGGTCGACTTCCTGCACAAGATCGGGCACAGCCCCGCCGGCGAGGACTCCTCCGGTCGCTCCGTCACCGCCCCCGACCCGCTCCGCGCCCCCCGCCGGTCCAGCCACCGCCCGCGGCCCGACGTGCAGGCCGGCGAGGCGGCCGCCGCGGTGCTGCTCGGCGAGCAGAGCCGGCCCACCCGGGGACCTGCGCAACCGACCGGCGCGGACCCCGGCGCCACCGCCGAGACACTGAGCCGGCTGGCCGTGGCGGAGCAGACGCTGGAGCCCGTCCGGCTGCGCTACGTCGGGGCCGTCGGACGGC
>JBMDXL010000061.1:0-3001 GCA_048594465.1 Microlunatus sp.
TCGATCACCCAGTGCCGGTCTCCCAGCGCGATCACCTTGTCCAGCACCCCGGCCAGCAGATCGGCCACCACCACCGGCTCCGGCTGCACGAAGTCGGGGCGTCGGGCCTTGGCCAGCATCAGGATCTCGTCGACCAGCCGACGCATCCGGTCCAGCTCCTCGATCGCCAGGTCACGCGTCTCGATCACGTCGGTCGGGTCGTTCGGGTCGATCAGCTCCAGGTGCCCGCGGACGATGGTGATGGGGGTCTTCAGCTCGTGGCCGGCGTCGTCCAGCAGCCGGCGCTGGTTGTCGAAGGAGGCGGACAGCCGGTCCAGCATCGCGTTCATCGTCCGGCCCAGGTCACCGACCTCGTCCTTGCTGGCGAGCTGGTCGTCGGGGATCCGGTCGCTCAGGTCGGTCTCGGTGATCCGCTGGGCGGTACGGCGCAGCGAGCGGAGCGGGGACAGCAGCTTGCCCGCCACCTGGTAGCCGACGATGCCGATGGCGATCAGGGCCACCAGCGCCACGGCGGCGTACGTCAGGTGGGTGCGGATGATCGGCTGGAACGCGAGCCGGACGTCGACGGCGGCGACGTAGTGGCCGAGGTCGGGCGAGCCCTTGACCTGCACCGGGATGGACATGAAGGCGATGTCGGGGTGACCGGCGGTGGACAGTCGCTGCAGCTGGATCGGCTGACCGGGACGCACAGCGGCCGCTGCGGCGATCAGCTCCTGGTCGTTCTCCAGCGACTTCTGACTCGGCTCCTCCGAGCTGGGCACCCACTCGACCTGACCGTTGACCAGACCGATGATCGCCTCGTCGGGATCGGGCACCGAGCTCTTGATGGCCAGCCACAGCACGTCCCCCGGGCCGGTGATGGTGCGCCCGGTCTCCCCGCGGCCGGCCAGGGTGGCCACGGTGTTGATCTCCTCGTTCTCCTGCAGCAGCGAGCTGCGGATGTTGTCCAGCGTCTGCTCGCGGGCGATCAGGTAGGAGACACCGCCGGCGCCGAGCATGCCCAGGGCGGTGGTGACCAGGACCGCCGTGAGGATGCGGGCCCGCACCGAGAGCGGCCGCCAGGGCACCGGGCGCCGGGCCGGCCGGCCAGCCGGGTCCCGGGTGCGGTCGGTGGTCATCGGACAAGCATGCCCGAGTCCGGTACGGGTCGAGATGAGCCAGCGGTGAGAATGCTCTCATCAGGCCCGACACGGGCAGGCCGGCGACGGAGGGACGACGATGCGAGGCCAGACCGAGTCGGGCACCCCGTTCCAGCCGGTCTACGGGCCCGAGGCCCTGGACGGATTCGACCCCGCCACCGCTCTGGGGGCGCCGGGGGAGTTCCCGTACACGCGGGGGGTCTACCCGACCATGTACACCGCCCGGCCGTGGACGATGCGGCAGTACGCCGGGTTCGGGACCGCGGCGGAGTCCAACGCCCGCTACCTGGAGCTGATCGGCCACGGCACCACGGGGCTCTCGGTGGCCTTCGACCTGCCCACCCAGATGGGGATGGACTCCGACGCCCCGCTGGCCGGCGGCGAGGTCGGCAAGGTCGGGGTGGCGATCGACTCGATCGACGACATGCGGACGCTGTTCGCCGGCATCCCGCTGGGCCAGGTGTCGACCTCGATGACCATCAACGCCCCGGCCGCGGTGCTGCTGCTGCTCTACACGCTGGTGGCCGAGGAGCAGGGGGTGGACCTGGCCAGCTTGACCGGCACCGTCCAGAACGACGTGCTCAAGGAGTACATCGCCCGCGGCACCTACATCTACCCGCCGGGACCGTCGCTCCGGCTGGTCAGCGACACGTTCGCCTGGTGCCGGGAGCACCTGCCGCGCTGGAACACCATCTCCATCTCCGGCTACCACATGGCCGAGGCGGGGGCGACGCCCGCGCAGGAGGTCGCCTTCACCCTGGCCGACGGGATCGCGTACGTGGAGGCGGCGCTGGCCGCCGGTCTGGCGGTCGACGACGTCGGCCCGCGGCTGTCCTTCTTCTTCGTCGCCCGCACGACCCTGCTGGAGGAGGTGGCCAAGTTCCGGGCCGCCCGGCGGATCTGGGCGACGATCATGACCGAGCGGTTCGGGGCCCGGGACCCGAGGTCGGCGATGCTGCGGTTCCACACCCAGACCGCGGGGGTCCAGCTGACCGCCCAGCAGCCGGAGGTGAACCTGGTCCGGGTGACGGTGCAGGCGCTGGCCGCGGTGCTGGGCGGGACCCAGTCGCTGCACACCAACTCCTTCGACGAGGCGATCGCCCTGCCGACGGCGACGTCGGCCCGGCTCGCGCTGCGGACCCAGCAGGTGCTGGCGTACGAGACCGACGTGACCGCCACCGTCGACCCGTTCGCCGGCTCGTACGTGGTGGAGTCCCTCACCGACGACCTGCAGACCGAGATCGAGCGGTCGGCGTACGACGTCGCCCGGGGCGTGGACAGCGGCGAGCGGGTGGTGGTCGGGGTGAACCGCTTCCAGCTGGCGGAGGAGGAGCCGTACGAGCCGCTCCGGGTGGACCCGGCCATCGAGGCCGAGCAGACCGCGCGGCTGGTCCGGCTGCGGGCCGAGCGCGACCAGCCGGCGGTGGACGCCGCCCTGGCCGCGGTCCGGGCGGCGGCGGGCGGCAGCGACAACGTGCTGATGCCGCTGCGGCGGGCGCTGGCGGCGCGGGCCACCGTCGGTGAGGTGTGCGACGCTCTCCGCGAGGTCTGGGGCACCTACCAGCCCACCGAGAGGTACTGAAGGCGTCGCCGCGGTACGACACGGTGGTGGTCGGGGCGGGGGTGGCCGGGCTGACCGCGGCCCGGCTGCTGACCCGAGCGGGGCAGCGGGTGGTGGTGCTGGAGGCCCGTGACCGGGTCGGCGGGCGCACCTGGACCGACCGGTCCGCGGGTCGGGTCACCGATCTCGGCGCCTCCTGGATCCACGGCATCGACGGCAGTCCGGTGGCGGCCGCCGCCCCCGCCATCGGGCTGCCCCCAGGCGAGGTAACCCTCGGGGGCAACCAGCCCGACACCCGCCC
>JBMDXL010000610.1:0-3677 GCA_048594465.1 Microlunatus sp.
TCTTCACCCCCGACTCCGGCACCACCACCAGGACGGCGGCCAGGATGCCCAGGCCGACGACCCCCGACAGCCAGAACACCGACGACCAGCCGAACCGGCCGAACAGCAGCCCACCCAGCGGCAGCCCGAGCGCGCCACCGATGCCCAGCGTCGCGCTCATCAGCGCGATGGCCGAGGACACCTTCTCCTTGGGCAGCTCGTCGCGCATGATCGAGATGCCGACCGGGATCAACGCCGAGGAGAAGCCCTGCAGCGCCCGGCCGACGATCAGCAGCACGAAGCTGCCCGAGCTCAGGGCGGCCACCAGGGAACCACTGGCCATCAGCAGGATGCAGATGATCATCATCAGCCGCTTGCCGTACATGTCGGCGAGCCGGGCCACCACCGGGGTGGCCACCGCGGAGGTGAGCAGCGTGGCGGTGATCAACCAGGAGGCGTCGTCGGCGGAGATCGACAGCAGCTCGGCGAAGCTGGGCAGCAGGGCGACCACCAGGGTCTGCTGCAGCGAGACGGTGGTGCCGGCCAGACAGAGCACCGCGACCACCGCCCGGGTCGACGGGGGGCGACGACCGGAGGGCATGGGCGCATCCTAGGGACCCCGTCCCCCGGCGCCCGGTCCCCGTGCCCGACGACCTGTTCGGCGCTCGGCGCCCCTTCCCTTCGGCTTGTGACCTGGAGCACAATGTCGACCACTCGTCGTCCTCGGGGAAGGATCTGCGATGCAGCGTCGCTCGCGTCGTCTTCAGCTCGCCGCCCTCACGTCCGCCGCCGCGCTCGGACTGGGTCTGATCGGCTCGGTCCCGGCCTCCGCCGGCGGCCACCAGCACGGTGGTCCTCCGACGGTGGTGGCCAGCGGTCTGGACAACCCGCGCCAGCTCTCGTTCACCAGGTCCGGCACCCTGCTGGTGGCCGAGTCCGGGGAGGGTGGCACCGACGCCTGCCGGACCGGTCCCGAGGGGGGCACGGTCTGCTTCGGCACGACCGGTGCGGTCACCCAGATCACCAGCCGGGGCCGGCAGTCGCGGGTCCTCACCGGGCTGCCGTCCATCGCCGACCAGGCCACCGGCGGGTCGGCCACCGGACCGTCCGACGTGAGCGGCGACCGGAACGGTGTGACCGTGCTGCTCGGACTGGGCGGGACCCCGGAGGTGCGGGCCGGTCTGCCCCGCGCCGGGCGGCGGATGGGCACGCTGGTCCGGACCACGAACGGCCGGTCGTACGAGACGCTGGCCGATCTGGCGGCGTGGGAGGGCGCGAACAACCCGGTCGAGGACGTCGACAGCAACCCGGTCGGGCTGCTGGTCGAGAACGGCCGCTACGTGGTCGCCGACGCCGGCGGCAACACCGTGCTCGGGATCGGCCGGCGCGGCGGGATCCGGCTGCTGGCCTCGTTCGAGAACCGACTGGTGGACGCCCCACCGTTCCTGGGCCTGCCGCCCGGGACCCAGATCCCGATGCAGGCGGTGCCGACCTCGGTCGCGACCAAGGGCGACGACGGCGCCTACTACGTCAGCCAGCTGACCGGCTTCCCGTTCCCGAGGGGCGCCGCGAACATCTACCGGATCGATCCGCGGAGCGGTCGGACGACGGTCTACGCCGCCGGTCTGACCAACGTCACCGATCTCGCCTTCCGGGGCCGGACCCTGTACGCCGTCCAGCTGGCCGCCGACGGGCTGCTGAACGGTCCCGTCGGCAACGTGGTCGCGGTGCGCCGCGGCGGCCAGACCCCCGCCGACCACAGCGTCGTGGCCGGCGGTCTGGCGGCGCCGTACGGGATCGCGATCCGCGGCCGGGACGCGTACGTGACCACGCACAGCGACGAGAAGAACACCGGCGAGGTGGTCCGGATCCGGCTGTGAGCCCGAGGACGTCGGATCAGGTCCAGGCGGAGGCGAGAGCGGCCCAGTGCGCGCTCGTCATCAGCGTGTACGGCGTCACGCTGACCCCTCGGACGTCGTGCTGGTCGGCCGCCGTGACCGCTTCCCCGAGGGTCGTCGGTGACAGGCGTCCGGGCGGCTCGGCCGACTCCGGGCCGGACCACAGACCCACGGAGACGATCAGCCGGGACATGTCAAAACCGGCCGACTGCAGGGCGCCGGTCAGCGCGCTGATGTCCGACGGCGGACGCTGGTCCGCCGTCGGTGAGCCGAGGTAGGCCCACAGCTGCAGCCGGTCCACCGCGGTCAGCAGGATGGCGTAGTCCTGACCGCTGAACGGTCGCCCGGCCGCCGGGTTCTCCCAGTCCACCCGGGCATCCATGATCAGGTCGATCTCGGCACCTGCGCCGCCGCGGACACCGTCGAGCGCGGTGCGCATCCGGCCGAGCAGGTGGGCCAGCACCTCGGACCGCCAGGTGCCGATGCTCGGGTCGTCCTCGAAGATCGTGCCGTCGGGGTTGCGCGGCCAGTCGGGCGCGCCCGTCATCTGCCGGTAGAGAGCGAGGTCGTCGGCGCCGAAGGTGTAGCGGCTCAGGAAGAGCTCGGTGAGCTCGACCGCACTCGGGTCGTAGCGTTCGCCGAGGGCGGCCACGTACGCGACCAGGCGGTCCCCCACGGCTCCGTCGTAGAGCTGCGAGGCCGACGCCGTGTAGGGACCGCGCTGACCGGCCGCGCCGACGCCGCCGACCGACGGGTCGGACTTGATCCACTCCGGGATGAAGGCGTCGACCACGAGGGTGATCCGGCGCTGCCGTCCGTCGGACCCGACCCGGAGCTGTCGGGCCGCCACCGCGAGGTGGTCGGTGCCGGACTCCGCGGCGACCTCGGGATGAGCGGGCCAGTCGAACGCGGTGAACTCGACCCGGCCGGCGTTCAGGGCGACCGAGGTGGCCCGCACCTGGTCCAGCCGACCCGCGACGTCGGTCCAGGAGGTCTCGGGGTCGACCACCAGACCGAAGTCGATGCTGACCGACCGGACCCGGTCGGGGGCGATGGAGGGACGCAGCGGCGGTGGCGGATCCTCGGCGGTCCACCGCTGGACCGCGGGCACTGCGACGACCAGCAGCACGACCGCCGCCGCCAGCACGATCACCAGGACCGCGGCGGGGCGCAGCCGTCGACCCGGATTCCGACCGGCCGGTCCCGCAGCCTCCATCGGGTCACTCCTCGTCGTCGTCGGCGGACGCCGGACATCCGAGCGGACCGTCCGTGCGCCGACACGCCTCCAGTCAAGCAGCCCGTACCGGCGCCACGGAGGCGCCCCGGCACGACCGACCCGGTCGAGAGGGGCCGGGGACACCCGTTACTTTTGACCTCCGCCCGAATTCCGTGGGCGTCCGCCCCCCGATCCGACGACGTACGGAGGCAGGCCCGTGATCACCCTCCCCTTCCACGCTCTCGTGGTCGAGGACGACGCCGACGCGGCGTTGTTCACGCAGAGCGCGTTGCGGCAGCTCGCGGGGATGGACGTCGAGATCGCCGTCGACACCCAGGAGGCGCTGTCGGCGATGGCCGGCCGGTCCTTCGACATCATCGTCACCGACATCGAGATGCCGGGGCGGTCCGGTCTGGAGATCCTGCCGCAGATCCGCGAGCTGCAGCCCGGGGTGCCGGTGCTGGTGCTGACCGCGCACGGCAGCCTGACGTACGCGGTCGAGGCCCTGCGCCAGGCCGCCGACGACTTCCTGGTCAAGCCGATCCGCCCGAGCGAGCTGGCCGACCGGGCCCGCGAGCTGGCCG
>JBMDXL010000611.1:0-12283 GCA_048594465.1 Microlunatus sp.
ATCGTCACCAGCGACTACCACGTGCTCCGGGCCGCGATCCTGGCCCGCCGTATCGGTCTGCCCGCCCAGGCGACCGGTGCCCGCACCGCGCGCTACTACTGGCCGAGCGCGATGCTGCGCGAGTTCATCGCCCTCGTCGTCGGCCGCCGGCGTCTGCACCTGGTCCGCCGCCGCCGCGCCGACTGGGTGGTCGTGCTCGGCAGCGGGCTGGTCGACGGCGACCGCGTGCCGCCGCTGCTCGCCGGTCGGATCGCGGCCGGGCTGGCCGCCGCCGCCGATCGCCGGGCCGAGGTGGTGATCATGTCCGGCGGGAAGGGTTCCGACGAGCGGCTGCCGGAGGCGGAGGCGATGGCCGCCTGGGCGGTCGAGCACGGCGCCGACGAGGGCCGCCTGCTGGTCGAGGACCAGTCCCGCACCACCGAGGAGAACCTGCGCTTCACCGCCGCACTGCTGGCGGCGCGCCCCCCGTCCGTGCCCGACCTCGCCGACCGTCCCTCCCTCCCCGCCCGTCCACCCGCTCCCGAACGGACCCTCACGCAGCGGACCCGCAGCGGCCTGGACCGGCTGCTCGGTGGGCCGATCGATCGCGACGCGCCCGGTCAGGGTCTTATCGACACCAGCGACTACCACGTGCTCCGGGCCGCGATCCTGGCCCGCCGTATCGGTCTGCCCGCCCAGGCGACCGGTGCCCGCACCGCGCGCTACTACTGGCCGAGCGCGATGCTGCGGGAGTTCATCGCGCTGCTCGTCGGGCGCCGCCGCCTGCACCTGGTCCTCGGCATGCTGGTCGCCGTGCCGCTGCCGGTCCTCGTCCTCGTCCTCGGCTACAGCCGCTGACCGGGCCCGGTCCCCGGGACGCCGACCTCAGACCGGCGGCAGCGGTGGTGCCGTCGGTGTCATGGATGACGCCTGATCCAGCTCGCTCAGGCGGTCGGTCAGCCAGTCCGTCAGCGCTGGCAGGTCCAGTCCGTAGACCGGCTCCGTCGTGCTCGCGTACGCGCTCAGCCGACCACGGGCCCGCTGCCACAGCGTCCGGGCCCCCGCCACGTTCCCGCGCTCCCGGTGGGTGCTGCCCACGCACAGCTGGGCCAGGCCCTGCCACAGCTCGCGCTCGGTCGCCGGGGCGTCCTTCCAGCGGGCCTCGAACACCTCGTGGGCGGAGAAGGGCCGGCCCTCGTCCAGCAGCGACCGCGCCCGACGGATCGTGTCCGCCGGCGGCAGCGGGTCCTCCGACACCGGCTCGACCCCGACGCTCCCGTACGGCAGCGGACGGCCGAGTCGGTCCCGCGGTCGCGCCTGCCGGGCCCGACCCTGCGCGTCGCGATCCCGGCCGGCGTCCATGACGCGATGATGCCACCGACCGGTCGTCCGGGTGCCCGTCCGCTCGACTCCCCGATCGACCTCGGGGTCAGCCAACCGCCGCCGATCGCGACCCCGGAACCGAAACGGGCGCCGCGGGGAGCCCCGGGAAGACCCGCGGGACAAAAGGTGGCAGGCTGCGTCCCTGAGACGCCCGCGCCTCGGGTCTCAACGCCGATGCCCACCGGAGGTAGACACTCGATGTTCTCGCGCATTGCCATCGTGAACCGTGGCGAAGCCGCCATGCGGCTGATCCACGCGGTGCGAGACCTGAACGCTCAGGCCGGCCCCGACGGGGGCCGGATCGCCACCGTGGCTCTGCACACCGAGGGCGAGCGGCGCGCCATGTTCGTCCGGGAGGCCGACCTGGCCTACGACCTCGGCCCGGCCGCCAACCGGCCCTACCTGGACTACGCGGTGCTGGAGAAGGCCCTGGTCGAGACCGGCGCCGACGCCGCCTGGGTGGGCTGGGGCTTCGTGGCCGAGGACCCGAACTTCGCCGAGCTCTGCGCCCGGATCGGCGTCACCTTCATCGGCCCCAGCCCGACGGCCATGCGCAAGCTCGGCGACAAGATCGGCTCCAAGCTGATCGCCGAGGAGGTCGGCGTACCGGTGGCCCCCTGGAGCGGCGGCGGGGTGGACACCCTCGAAGACGCCACCGCGGCGGCCGCCACGATCGGCTACCCGCTGATGCTCAAGGCGACCGCCGGTGGTGGCGGGCGCGGCATCCGGATGGTGGCCTCCGACGCCGACCTCGCCGACGCGTACGAGCGGACCCGCGACGAGGCTCAGCGCGCCTTCGGTTCCGGGGTGGTCTTCCTGGAGCGCCTGGTCACCGGGGCCCGGCACGTCGAGGTGCAGGTGATCGCCGACGGGCAGGGCACCGCCTGGGCGCTCGGGGTCCGCGACTGCTCGGTCCAGCGTCGCAACCAGAAGGTGGTCGAGGAGTCGGCCTCTCCCGTTCTGTCGCCCGCCCAGGTCGACGAGCTCAAGGCCTCGGCGGAGCGGCTCGCGCTGGCCGTGAACTACGCCGGCGCCGGCACCGTGGAGTTCCTCTACCACCCGGGTGAGCAGTTCTTCGCCTTCCTGGAGGTCAACACCCGGCTCCAGGTCGAGCACCCGATCACCGAGGCCACCACCGACACCGACCTGGTCAAGCTGCAGATCCACATCGCGGGCGGCGGTCGGCTCACCGGTGATAAGCCGGTCGAGTTCGGTCACGCGGTCGAGGCCCGGCTGAACGCCGAGGACCCCGACCGCGACTTCGCCCCCTCACCGGGTCGGATCGCGCTGCTCGAGCTCCCTTCCGGGCCAGGGATCCGGGTCGACACCGGCGTCGGCGAGGGTGACTCGATCCCCGCCGACTTCGACTCCATGATCGCCAAGATCATCGCGTTCGGCCGGGACCGCGACGAGGCGCTCGCCCGCCTCCGCCGGGCGATGACCGAGACCACCGTGGTGATCGAGGGCGGCGCCACCAACAAGAGCTTCGTACTCGACCTGCTGTCCGCACCCGAGGTCGTCGACGGCAGCGCCGACACCGGCTGGATCGACCGGGTCCGCTCCCAGGGCGGACTGGTCGCGCACCGGCACTCCGGGGTCGCGCTGGTCGCGGCTGGTCTCGAGGCGTACGAGACCGAGGAGTCGCTGGAGCGCACCCGGCTGGTGGAGACCGCCCGCGGCGGCCGCCCCCAGGTGCAGCACCGCACCGGTCGTGGCATCGACCTGAAGCTGCGCGGCACCGCGTACAAGGTGACGGTGTTCCGCACCGGTCCGCAGCGGTTCCGCGTGGTGGTGGCCAACGGCGCCGACGAGCAGGCCGTCGAGGCCGAGATCGACCGGCTGGACGCGTACAAGAGCCGGCTGACGGTCGGCGGCAGCACCCACCGCCTGGTCACCGCGACCCACGGACCGGTCCAGCTGGTCGAGGTCGACGGCGTCACCCACCGAGTCAGCCTGGACGAGGGCGGCGTGCTCCGCTCCCCCGCCCCCGCTCTGGTGGTGGCCACCCCGGTGGCCCTCGGGGACGAGGTCGCGGCCGGTGCCCCGGTGCTGGTGCTGGAGTCGATGAAGATGGAGACGGTGCTGAACGCTCCGTTCGCCGGTCGGGTCCGCGAGCTGCTGGTCTCGGCCGGCAGCCAGGTCGAGACCGGCGCCCCGCTGGTCCGGCTGGAACCGGTGGGCGACGCCGAGGAGGCCGCCGCCCCCGAGTCCGCTGGGATCGATCTGGACCTGCCCGGCGACGGCGCCCCGTCCTCGGATCCCGAGCCCCGGGCCGAGCTCCGGCGGCGCGACCTGTACGCGGTGCTGCGCGGCTACGACGTCGATCCCACCGACAACGGGAGCACCCTCAAGGCCTACCTGGCCGACCGCGACCAGCTGGTGGCCGGCGGGCGCTCGCCGCTGGCCGGGGAGCTCGCCCTGCTGGAGGCGTTCGCGGACTTCGCCGACCTGTCGCGCAACCGACCCGCCGGTGAGGACCTGCACCTGGAGAACCAGGTGCACAGCCCCCGCGAGCACTACCACACCTACCGGCGCAGCCTCGACCCCGATCGCGGCGCACTGCCCGACGACTTCCGCGAGAAGCTCCGCCGGGTGCTGCGGCACTACGGGGTGACCGAGCTCGACCACACCCCCGAGCTCGAGCGCGCCGTCTTCCGGGTGTTCCTGGCTCAGCAGCGGTGGGCCCCGGACCTGCAGCTGGCCACCTCGATCCTGCAGCGCTGGATCGGCGAGCAACCCCCCGCCCCGGAGCTGGAGCAGACCTACCGCGACGTGCTCGACCGGTTGGTCACCGCCACCCAGCTGCGCTTCCCGGTGGTCGGTGAGCTGGCCCGCAGCGTCCGCTTCCGCTGGTACGACCAGCCGCTGGTCGACTCCGAG
Organism: Microlunatus sp.; assembly: GCA_048594465.1. GTDB lineage: Bacteria > Actinomycetota > Actinomycetes > Propionibacteriales > Propionibacteriaceae > Microlunatus. The sequence continues at coordinate 4,243 of JBMDXL010000611.1, forward strand.
CGGCAGAGCGTGCTGGACAGCGTGGCCTCTGAGCTGGTGACTCTCACCGGGATGCCGGCGGGGGCCGAGCGGGACGCCCGGATCGACGCCCTGTCGACGATCCCGGAGCCGATCGTCCGGTTCCTGGCCGAGCGGATCGACGACGGCAGCATCCCGGTCGACGAGCCGATGCTGGCCGTGCTGATCAAGCGGCACTACCGCGAGTACGCGTTGCGGGACCTCCGCGAGCTCAGCGTGCGCGGCCGGCCGTTGGCCGTGGCCGACTACACCACCGACCAGCGGCCCACCCACCTGGTGTCGACGGTCGGCCGGTTCGACGAGCTGGCGCCCGGCAGCGACCTGGTCACCACCCTGACCGCGCAGATCGCGCAGGCGCCGGCCGGCCACCGCACGGTGCTGGACCTCTACCTGTCCTGGCCGGAGACCCCCGAGGACGCCGACCAGGCCTCGGCCACCCTGCGTGACCGGCTCACCGGTCTGGGTCTGGCCCATCCGGGCAGCCGGTTCAGCATCGCCACCTGCCCGGGCGCGGGCCGGCCGATCGGCTACTTCATCTTCCGACCCGAACCCGACGCCGCCGATCCCGACCGGGCGCTGGTCGAGGACACCCTGGTCCGCGGGGTGCACCCGATGGTCGGGCGTCGCCTCACCCTGGGGCGGCTGCGGGAGTTCGACGTCACCCGGCTGGACGCCCCCGAGGACGTGCTGCTCTACCGCTGCGTGGCCCCGGGCAACGAGGCCGACCAGCGGCTGGTGGCCCTGGCCCAGGTGCGACAGCTCGCGGTGGTCCGCGACGAGCACGGCCAGGTGATCGGTCTGCCCCACGCGGAGCGGGCGATCTCCAACTGCCGGGAGGCGATCCGGCGGGTCCGGGCGGCGGCCGGCGCGGCCGGTGAGCGACTCGACATGAACTACGTCTGGGTCTACATCTGGCCGACCATCGACGCCGACCCCGAGCAGCTGACCGCGCTGCAGGGCCAGATCGCGCCGATGACCACCGGCGCGGGCATCGAGGAGCTGCTGATCGGCGGCTCGGTGGCCATGCCCGACGGGACCGAGCGGACCCTGGTGGCGGGCTTCCACTACCAGCCGGGCTCCGGGGTGGTCACCACCCTGGGCGCGCCGCCGCTGCACCGGCTCAAGCCGCTGGACGACTACGACCAGAAGGTCGTCCGGGCCAAGCGGCGCGGCGTCGTCTACCCGTACGAGCTGCAGTCCATGATCGCCGGACCGGGCGGCACCGCCACCGAGTACGACCTGGACGCCACCGGTGCGCTGGCCCCGATCGAGCGCCCGTACGGTCGCAACTCGGCCGGCATCATCGCCGGGGTCATCTCCTCCCCGACCGAGCGCTACCCCGAGGGCGTACGGCGGGTGCTGCTCTGCGGCGACCCGCTGCGGGCGCTGGGTGCGGTGGCGGAGCCGGAGTGCGCGCGGATCATCGCCGCGCTCGACCTCGCCGAGGAGATGGGCGTGCCGGTCGAGTGGTTCGCCCTGTCCGCCGGCGCCCGGATCTCGATGGAGTCCGGCACCGAGAACATGGACTGGGTGGCCAAGGCGCTGAAGCGGATCGTCGAGTTCACCCAGGCGGGCGGTGGGATCAACGTCGTGGTGGCCGGGATCAACGTCGGCGCGCAGCCGTACTGGAACGCCGAGGCGACCATGCTGATGCACACCAAGGGCGTGTTGATCATGACCCCGGACAGCGCCATGGTCCTGACCGGGACGCAGTCCCTGGACTTCTCCGGTGGGGTCTCGGCCGAGGACAACTTCGGCATCGGCGGCTACGACCGGGTGATGGGCCCGAACGGGCAGGCGCAGTACTGGGCGCCCGACCTGGCCGGGGCCCGGGAGATCCTGATGGCCCACTACGACCACGCGTACGTGGCCCCGGGTGAGCCGGGACCGCGCCGGGCCGAGACCACCGATCCCCATGATCGCGACGTGACGAGCTTCCCGCACGACCCGGCCGGCTCCGGTTTCGCCACGGTGGGCGACATCTTCTCCCCGGCCACCAACCCCGACCGCAAGAAGGCGTTCGACATCCGCACGGTGATGGCCGCCGTGTCCGACCAAGATCATCCGACCCAGGAGCGCTGGGCCGGGATGGCCGACGCCGAGACCTCGGTGGTCTGGGACGCGCACCTGGGTGGCTTGCCAGTGGCCCTGGTCGGGATCGAGTCGAAGTCCGTGCCGCGCAAGGGCTTCCCGCCCACCGACGGTCCGGACGTCTACACCGCGGGCACGCTGTTCCCGCGGTCGTCCAAGAAGACCGCGCGGGCGATCAACTCGGCCAGCGGCAACCGTCCGCTGGTGGTGCTGGCCAACCTGTCCGGGTTCGACGGTTCGCCGGAGTCGATGCGCACGCTGCAGCTGGAGTACGGCGCCGAGATCGGTCGGGCCATCGTCAACTTCGACGGCCCGATCGTGTTCTGCGTGATCTCGCGCTACCACGGCGGCGCGTTCGTGGTCTTCTCCAAGGCGCTGAACCCGCGGATGACCAGCCTGGCGGTCGAGGGCTCGTACGCCTCGGTGCTCGGCGGCGCCCCGGCCGCAGCCGTGGTGTTCAGTCGTGACGTCGACGCCCGGACCGCCAAGGACCCGCGGGTCGTCGCTCTCGACCAGCAGCTGGCCGCCGCGTCGGGGGCAGCCCGGGCCGCGCTGGCCACCGAGCTGGCCGAGGTCCGCCGCGACGTACGCAGCGAGAAGCTGGGCGAGGTGGCCACCGAGTTCGACCGGGTGCACAACATCCACCGGGCCGTCGAGGTGGGGTCCGTCGACGAGGTGATCGCGGCCACCGAGCTGCGGCCCAAGATCATCGCGGCGCTGGAGAAGGGGCTCGGTCTGAACTGATCCCGGGTGGTCAGGGCCCCGTTCCGGGGTCGCCGGAGTGCCACGGGGCGATCCGTGGTGAGCGTCAAGTATTCCTTGACGAAAGGGAAACGTCAAGTAATCCTTGACGGCATGACCCAGTACCCCCTGACCATGTACGGCATCCGCGAGCTCAAGCCCGGTCCGCGCTGGCGTGCCTTCTTCGACGCGACCTGGCCCGCGTACCGCCGCTGGTACCTCTCCGAGGGCCGCGCCGCCCGACCCGGCGTGCGCACCGCCGGGGCCGCTCTCGCGCACCACATGCCCGAGCTGCTGCCCACCTGGGGGCAGCTGTCCGAGCAGACCGGGCACGACCTGGACGCCGCCGCCCTGCTGACGCACTGGAACCTGCCCACCTTCCTGCCCGCCGGCTGCAGCCAGGTGGTGACCCCGGACCCGAAACCGTCCCTGCTGCGCAACTACGACTACGCCCCGGCCCTGTTCGAGGGCGTGTCGATCTCCACCGACTACCTGCAGCCGGTGATCGGCACCAGCGACTGCCTGTGGGGTCTGCTGGACGGCATGAACGGCTCCGGTCTGGTCGTCTCGCTGACCTTCGGCGGCGAGCGCACCGTGGGTGAGGGCTTTGGCATCCCGCTGGTGGTCCGCTACCTGCTGGAGACCTGCCGGACCGTCGACGAGGCGGTCACCGCCCTGCGCCGGCTGCCGATCTCGATGTCGTACAACCTGACCATGCTGGACGCCGACGGCGCGGTGGGCACCGCCCACGTCGGTCCCGGCCGGACCGTCGAGTTCAGCGAGCAGCCGTGCGCGACCAACCACCGGTGGCGGACACCGCTCGACCCGGCGCACGCCGCCCGGTTCCGCAGCGTCCAGCGGCTGGACCACCTCGACGACCTCCTCGACCACCGGGAGAGCGCCGACGACATCGCGCTGTCCATGCTGCAGAACCCGCTCTACAGCCGCGAGTTCAGCCAGTCGTTCGGCACCCTGTTCACCGCCGACTACCGGCCGGCCGAGCAGAGCGTGACGTACCACTGGCCCGAGCTCAGCTGGACCCGGACCTTCGACTCGCCCGAGGCCACCGTGGACGTGGAGCTGGCCGACGCCTGAGAATGGGTGACCATGGCCGCACCGCAGGACTCCCTGGACCAGCTCAGCGACGGCGAGCTCGACGCCCTGATCCGGGGGGCCGTGGCCGAGCTCACCGGCCGGGGCACCACCGAGTCGTTCGCGCTGCTCGTGGCCCTCAGCGGTCTGGTGGGGACGAGCCTTGGGGAGGCCGCCCGCCTGGTGGCCGAGCGCAGCTCCTGGAGCCAGGTGGCCCAGATCTCGGGCACCACCAAGCAGGCCGCCTGGTCCCGCTGGCGCTGAGTCCGGACCGGGGCGATCGGCCGAACGGGCCAAACCCGTGCCTCAACGGGTCGACGTCGGCGTGTCGCGGCCCCCGGGCCGTTGAGCCGCAGGTCTGTCCCGGTTCAGCGCGCCAACGGGGCCAGCACGTCCTCGACCAGCAACGGTTCGAGCACCGGACCGACCGCGTCCTCGGAGACGTCCTCGTCGGCCGTCACCACCAGCACCACCCGCCGCGACGGCAGGACGAAGATGCGCTGATACCAGGAGCCCGCCGCCAGATAGCCCTGGACGCCGGTCCCCGGATCATCGAGCACCCACCACAGATAGCCGTACTGGCCCTCGGTCGCCTGCTCCGGCGTCAGCTGCGGTCCGGTGGACCGGGCCACCCAGTCGGCCGGCACCAGCTGCTGACCCTTCCACGCCCCGTTGTCGGCGTACAGCTGGCCGAGCTTGACCAGGTCCGGGGTGGTCAACCGGAGCCCGTACGCCCCGGTGTGGGTGCCGGCTCCGTCGCGCAACCAGGCGAAGCCCGCCTCCTCGAAGCCCTTCTGGCTCTGGCTCGCGCCCTCCCAGGCGGGGCGCGTGTCGATGCCGAGCGGGTCGAACAGCTTCTCCCGGGCGTAGGTGAGGATCGGCTGCTCGATCGCCCGGTGCAGCACCGCGGCCACCAGCTGCGCGCTGCTGTTGGAGTAGGCGAACACCGCGCCCGGGTCGTTGCTGAGCCCGTAGCCGAGCAGCTGGGTGATCGGGTCGTCGGCTTCGAGGTTGATGCCACCGTCGTCACCGGGGAGCCCGGCCGTCATGGTCAGCAGCTGCTGGAGGGTGATGGCCTGCTGCGCCGGAGTCATGGCGGCGGCGTGCTCCGGCAGCAGCTCGGCCAGCGGCTGGTCCAGCCGGAGGCGCCCTTCGTCCACGGCGATCCCGACCAGCATGCTGAGGACGCTCTTGGTCACCGACCAGACGTGAGCGTGCTCGGTGGGTGTGCGGTCCCGGTAGACGGCGATCTCCGTGCTGCCGTCGACGGCCAGCACGATCGACCGGACGGCAGCCTCGGTGTCGGGGACCGCCGCGAGACGGGCCTCGAGGTTCCGTCGCAGGGCGGCGTAGTCGACCCCGGTGGGCGGCCGGGGGGTCGCGGGCGCCGCCGTTGTCGGTGCCGCGGTCGTCGACGGTTCGGTCGGCGGCGGTTCGGTCGGCGGCGGCTGGGTGGGCGGGGCGGACGTGCACCCAGCCAGCACCGCGGCCGCCAGCGCGAGTGCGAACCACCGCGGCCCACGCCGGCGACGGTGCTGAGCCACGGTCACCTCCGGGTTCGGGTCGACACCGCCGCCGCGGTCGTCGGGCAGTGCCGCCACCGGCCCGGGAAAGCTGATCGCGGCACTGCCGACTCACGCTAGCCAGGCGCACGCATCCGCGGCCACGTGCAGCGGTCGGACAAGAGCGCTCTCCCGCAGGAGTGTTCCGCCGGTAGGGCGGTCCCCCGACCGGGCCCTACCGATGGGAGAAGATGGACGGCGATGACCACTGATCGAGGCGACGGGTGAACGACCACGCCGAGCTGCCGGACGATCCGGATCAGCCGATCACCGGACCGTTCGGCCACGGTGGCCATCGACCGCTCCATCTGACGCCGTCGGCGCTGGGGCTGGTCGCGGCGGGAGGCATGGCCGGCACAGCGGCCCGCTACGCGGTCAGTGTGGTGATCCCGTCCCGTTCCGGCTGGCCGTTGGCCACCCTGGCGGTGAATCTGGTCGGCGCCTTCGTGCTCGGGCTGCTGCTGGAGGCGCTGTCCCGCCGCGGCACGGAGGACGGGCCGGGTGGCGCTGCGCGACGCCGGGTCCGGCTGGTCGCCGGCACCGGCTTCTGCGGAGCCTTCACCACCTACAGCGCGCTGGCTGTCGACCTCGATCTGCTGCTCCGCGGCGGGCGGCCGGGCACCGCGCTCGCGTACGCCGCCGTCACCGTGCTGGTCGGTTTCGTGCTGTGCTGCGTGGGCATCTGGCTCGGCGGTCGCCGCACCGGGTCGGCGGCACCGGCATGAGCCCCCTGGTGATCGGTCTGCTCGTGGTGGCGGGCGGGTTGGGGTCGGTGGCCCGGTTCGTGGTCGACGGGCTGGTGCGCAGCCGGTTCGCCGTGGCCTTCCCGCTGGGCACCGTGCTGATCAACCTGAGCGGGTCGTTCGTGCTCGGTCTGCTGACCGGGCTGACCATGGCGCAGCTGCTGCCCGAGCCCGTGCGGGCGGTCGCCGGTACCGGTTTCCTCGGCGGCTACACGACCTTCAGCACCGCCACGTTCGAGACCGTACGGCTGGTGCAGGAGCGCCGGTTCGCGGCCGCCGTGCTGAACGGACTGGGCACGCTGCTGGCGACCACGGCGGTGGCCGGGATCGGTCTCGTGCTCGGGCTGTCGGTCTGACCTCGGTCACCGTCGAGGGCGCCGGTACCCAAGCGCCGACGCGACCCTCAGACCGCGGCCACGAGCGCGCGGGAGACCGGAAGCTCCGGCTCGGGAACCGACCCGACCGGCAGAGCGGTGCTCGTCCGGGACCCGCGGAAAGCGGAGACGATCAGGAAGGCGGCCAGCGGCAGCTCGACGGCCAGAGCGGTGAGGGTGGCCCACGTGTGGTCGACCCCGGTGCTGGTCGACCAGTCGAACCAGGCGTCGCAGACCAGCAGCAGTCCCGTGGCCGAGCTCACCAGGGCGGACCACGGGTGCCGGAGTCCACCGAGCACCGCCGTCGCGGTCAGCATCACGACCAGACCGAGGTCGAAGCCGATCCAGGTGAGGTTCCAGTTCTCGGCCTGGTACGTGGTCGGCAGCGTGACCGCGAGATAGGCGATCCAGGGCAGCAGCGCGACGGCGCACGCCCCGATCACCGCCGGCCCGAACCGCGGCCGACGACGTGTCCGGGGAACCTGGGGGCCGATGTGCATGACCCGATCCTGGCGGCTGGACCTCTGCTCGACCCAGCACCGGTCTGTGCGGTGGCTGTGAGGTCGGAGCGCGCTCCGCGGTCTAGGCGAGGTCGCTGTCCAACCGGTAACCGAGACCGCGGACGGTGGTCAGCGTGGTGAGGCCGGGATCCCGGTGGTCGCCACCAACCACTGGTCGCCGGCCGGCTGGAGCAGGCGAAGCGGGTGGAGGACCTGCTGCGAGCCTCTGCCGCGGCGCCGAGGTCACTGCCCGCGCGACTGGTACGTCGGCAACGGCAGCCAGCTCGGCCTGCTGCGCCAGCTGGCCACCGACCTCGGCGTCCGCGACCGGGTCGAGTTCTGGGGCACGATGTCGGACGAGAGACTGCGCCGCGCGTATGCCGACTGCGCGGTCTTCTGCGCCCCGGGGATCGCTGAGCTGCAGAGCCTGGTCACCCTGGAGGCGATCGCCTCCGGCGCGCCGGTGGTGGCCGCCGACGCCGTCGCGCTCCCCCACATCGTCCAGCACGGCCGCAACAGCAACCTCTACCCGCCCGGACCAGCTCACCGGCCACCTCGCCGAGCTGCTCACCAGCCCCGGACTGCGGGAGCGGATGGGCGCCGAGAGCCGCCGGTTGGCGGCAGCCCACGACGTCGAGTCCACCCTGGACGCGTACCTGGCCTGCTACGACGAGGTGCTGGACCGGCCGCTGGTGGGCTCGTCCACCGGCCGGACGGGATGGTCGACGCTCGCGGCCTGATTCTCTGACGTGGGTTGTCACCGATCGGCCGCTCATCGTCGCGGTGACTTCGCACCCGGCCTAGTCCTCCAGAACCCGCTGACGCCCCTCGATCAGCAACGCCCGGCGCGAGGACACCAACAGGTCCGGAGTACCGAGGTCGGGGTCGTAGCCGAAGCCGTACGGGTTCACCCCGACGGC
>JBMDXL010000612.1:0-3058 GCA_048594465.1 Microlunatus sp.
GGCGGCCGGAACGCGTGCGTTGTCCGACCACGGGCGGCTTCCGTCGGCCCCAGCCGCCAGAACGCGTGCGTTTCCCGACCACGGTCGGACGACGCGCGTACCCAGGTCCGGTCCCGCGCCGGTGACGACGCCCAGGGGGCAGCGCATCCGGCGGGTGAGGCCTGTCGTGACCCCATGGCTCGGGTGATGGCGGTCTCCTTCCGGAGGTACGGCCGGCTCTACTACCTCGACGCCGGCGACCAGACGTACGCCGTCGGCGAGCACGTGCTGGTGCCCACCGAGGCCGGGCCGGAGGTGGCCGAGTGCGTCTGGGCGCCCGAGACGGTCGGTGACGTCGACTTCGGTGAGCTGCCTGTCTGTCTCGGTCGGGCCGACCAGAGCCAGCTGGACCGGGACGCGGCCAACCGGCAGCGGCGGGCCGAGGCCAAGCTGGTGGCCAAGCGGCTGATCAAGCGGCACGAGCTGCCGATGAAGGTGATGGGCGTCGACTACCTCGACTCCGGGGTCGACTTCGACGAGATGCTCGTCATCTACTTCACCGCCCCGCACCGGGTCGACTTCCGCGGTCTGGTCAGCGACCTCGCTCGGGCGCTGCGGGCCCGGATTGACCTCCGGCAGATCGGCTCCCGGGAGGGAGCCAAGCTGGCCGGTGACCTGGGCAGCTGCGGTCGCGACCTGTGCTGCTCCACCTTCCTGACCAGCTTCGAACCGGTCAGTCTGCGGATGGCCCGGTTGCAGGATCTGCCCGCCAACCCGCTGCGCATCTCCGGGGCGTGCGGACGGCTGATGTGCTGCCTCAAGTACGAGCACCCCCTGTACGCCGACTTCGCCCAGTCCGCCCCGGCCGTCGGCAGCCAGGTCAGCACCCCCGTGGGCGACGGGACCGTGGTCGCCCACCAGGTGCCGGCCGATGCCGTCCTGGTCCGGGTGAAGGGCGCCGGGGTCCAGGTCTGCGCGAAGGCCGACGTCTGCCCGTCCCGGCACGCGTACGAGGGCCGGGGCTCCGACGCCCCGACCGCCCCGACCGCCCCGACTGACTGAAACCGACGCCGTCCCGCCCGCCGATCGCGGTGGGTGGGCCCACCTATAGTCGCCGCATGACGCGGGGCAGCGGGGCGAGAACGGCACGTCGCAGCGTCCCCGTCGTCACGGTGCTCGCGCTGCTGGCGATCCTGACCGGTTGCGCGCTGCTGCCCGGCGCCGCACCCGGATCGACCCCGCGTCCCACGTCCACCGGGCCGTCGTCGACGGTGCCGTCCGCGGACGCGTCGTCGGCGACTCCGGGCCCGGTGGCCGGTCGGCCGGTCCAACCCGTGCCCGACGTACGCCCCGCCGGGTTCGTCTCCCCGCCACCGGGCCAGGGTCTGCAGCGCTATCTCGGGCAGCGGGTCACGTGGTCCGACTGCGGCAAGGGTCTGCGGTGCGCGGCGGTGCTGGCCCCGCTGGACTACGCCGACCCGGACGGTGAGGCGATCACCCTGGCCGTGGCGAAGCGACCGGCCAGCGCGAAGCCGGCGGCCGGGTCGCTGTTCATCAACCCCGGCGGCCCCGGCGGCTCCGGGGTCGAGTACGTCGGCTACTTCAAGGTCGACGGTATCGAGCGGTTCGACGTGGTCGGCTGGGACCCGCGGGGGACGGGCCAGTCCACCCCGGTGCAGTGCGCCAACGGCAAGGCCATGGACGCGTACACCTCCGTCGACGTCACTCCCGACGACGCCGCCGAGGAGAAGGAGCTCACTCAGGCCCAGCTCGACTTCGGCCGCGGCTGCCTGGCGCGGTCGGGGGCGCTGCTGGAGCACATCTCCACCACCGAGACCGTCAAGGACCTCGACCTGCTCCGGCACCTGGTGGGGGACGCGAAGCTCAGCTACTTCGGTTCGTCGTACGGGACCAAGATCGGCGCCCTCTACGCCCAGCTGTTCCCGGCCACGGTCGGTCGGATGGTGCTCGACGGTGCGGTCAACATCACCGGCAAGAAGGACGTCAGCCAGCTCGACGGGTTCGAGCGAGCGCTGGGCAACTTCGCCACCTGGTGCGCCGAGCAGCGGTGCAAGCTCGGCAGCAGCAAGGCCGAGGTGGAGCGCTCGATCAGCGACCTGCTGGAGCGGCTGGACGAGAAGCCGATCAACGGCGGTCGCGCGCCGCTGACCCAGCAGCTCGGGCTGACCGGGATCCTCGCCGTCCTGTACGAGAACGAGGAGGGCTGGAAGTACCTCCGGCAGGGGCTCGAGCTGGCCGCCTTCGACGACGACGGCCGCTATCTCATGTACTTCGCCGACCAGTACAACCAACGCGGCAACGACGGCACCTACGGCCAGCTCCAGTTCTCCTTCCCCGCCATCCGCTGCCTCGACTCCCAGGACGTCAGCGTGAGCGAGGCGGAGAAGGAGGGCGCCGAGGAGGCCAAGCGGGCCCCGACGCTCGGGCCGTTCGCCGGCACCGACCTGGTCTGCCCCCTCTGGCCGGTGGCGCCCGCGCCGAAGGAGCCGACCATCCGCGGCGTCGGCGCGGCCCCGATCGTGGTCATCGGGACGACGGGCGACCCGGCGACCCCGTACGAGTACGCGGAGCGGATGGCCCAGCAGCTGGAGTCCGGGCACCTGCTGACGCTGAAGGGGGAGGGGCACCTCGGCTACGGCCAGAGCCCCTGCATCCAGCGCTACGTCCAGCGGTACCTGCTTGACGGGGCCGTGCCCGTCGACGGCACGCGCTGCTGAGGATCTCCTGGGAGATTGCAGGTGGCTGGTCGCTCACGGCGCGCTGATCTGCAGTTCGACGCGGCGGTGCTGCTGAGCGGGGCAGAGGGTTGGGGTGAACCGAGAGCCCGGGGAACCTGCCGCCCGGGCCCTCAGTTCGGGGTGAAGCACCGCCGCCATCGCGAGGATGGAAGCGATGCACCACCCGATCGGGATGCGCCTGAGTCTGTCGGCTGAACCTGTGATCCGCCTGAGGGCGGAGGGTGAACTTGGTGAGGATGCCCCGGGGGGTTGGCGGGGGCGACGGCGTTTCGCGTCCACGGTCGGTTGCTCGCTATAGTTGGCGGTCGCGCTACCGCTGC
>JBMDXL010000613.1:0-8635 GCA_048594465.1 Microlunatus sp.
AGTACTTCCTGGTGGGCAGCTTCGCCAGCTGGCTGGTCGCGCTCGGTTCCGTGGGGCTGATCGCCCTCGCCGCGGGTTCAGGTTGAAGCTTCTGACTTCATTGAGACGTTCTGAAGTCAGAAGCTTCACTTCTAGAGCCCCGCCTTCTCCAACGCCTCCTCGTAGACGTCCAACGCGTCGCCCGTCGAGAGCCCGGAGGCCACGGCGTTCTCGTAGACCTTCTCCAGACTCTCGCCGACCTGCTCGTAGCGCGCCATCCAACGCTCCTTGTCCACCCGCCAGTAGCCGATCACGGTGAACCGGTCGGTCGGCCAGCCGAGCTCGCGGCGGACGTACTTCCGGACCGCCCGGGACTCCGCGGCCTCGCCGGCGAACCACAGGTACCCGGGACCGTCCGGCAGCTCGATGTCGCGCAGGGCCGCCAGCAGCCGGCTCGGTCCGTGGCCGTTGCCGCTCCCGGACAACCAGGTGTACGACACGTCGGCGGCGGTCTCGATCTGCTGCCGGTCGCCGGATTCGGTGATCTCGGCGACCACCACGGCGCGCCGAGCGGCGGGCAGCTCCTCCAGGATGCGGCCGAGGGCGGGCAGGGCGGTCATGTCGGCGACCAGCAGCTGCCAGTCGGCGTCGGCCGGCGGCGCGTACCAGCCCTTGGCCGGGCTGAGCTGGACGACGTCGCCCGCCCGGGCCTGGGCCGCCCAGGTGGCGGCCGGACCTCCGGCGTGGCGGACGACGTCGATCACCATCGCGCCGGTGGTGCCGTCGACCCGGCGCACGGTGTAGCTGCGCATCTCCGGCTCGGCCTCGGCGGGGTAGTCCAGGGTGCCGTCCTCCTGCCGGATCGGCGCGGGGGCGTCGCGCTCCCCGGGCCGGGGGAGCACCACGACCAGCCGCTCGTCCGGGTCCCCGCTGCTGGTGAAGCGGCGCAGGTCGTCGCCGCCGAGCACGAGGCGGATCATGTTCGGGGTCAGCTCGATCACCTCCTGCACGACGGCACGGAAGTAGTCGGTGTAGTAGCCCACGAAGCGGCCTTTCCCCAGAACGGAACTGACGGTCTTACTAAGGCGAGCCTACCCTTGGTGAGGTGGACCGCGACAGTCATCCGGTGAACGGTGGCCGGGCGGCCCGCTGCGCAGTGAGAAACTGTCGCGGTGCAGGTGCAGACGTCCACGAGCTCGCGGCTCCAGCTGATCCGGGCGGAGACCGATCGACTGTTCGGCGAGCTCGTCGCCTTCCGTCGCGATCTCCACGCCCATCCCGAGATCGGCCACGAGGAGTACCGGACCACCCAGCTCGTGGTCGACACCCTGGCCAGAGCCGGGTTGTCCGCCGAGGTGCTGCGGACCGGCACCGGCGCGGTCTGCGACATCCTCCCTCCGGGTGGCAGCCCCGACGATCTGGTCGGTCTCCGGGCGGACCTGGATGCGCTGCCCATCCAGGACGGGAAGAACGTGGCCTACCGGTCGACCACCGACGGGGTCTGCCACGCCTGCGGCCACGACGTGCACACCTCGGTCGTGCTGGGCGTCGGTCTGGTCCTGGCCCGGCTGCGTGAGGAGGGCCAGCTGCACCGCGGGGTCCGGCTGATCTTCCAGCCGGCCGAGGAGACGAGCCCGGGCGGCGCGGTCGACGCGATCGCCTGCGGGGTCTTGGACGGCCTGAGTGAGGTGTACGCGCTGCACTGCGACCCCCGCACCGACGTCGGCCAGATCGCCCTGCGGGTCGGTCCGATCACCTCGGCCGTGGACCAGGTCACCGTCACCGTGACCGGCAGCGGGGGGCACACCTCGCGGCCGCACCTGACCGCCGACCTGGTCGGCGCCCTGGGCGCGCTGGCCACCGAGACCCAGCTGCTGCTGTCCCGCCGGGTCGACCCGCGCAGCGGCCTGTCGATGATGTGGGGAAGGATCCACGCCGGGTCGGTGGCCAACGCCATCCCCCAGGTCGGGGTGATCGAGGGCACGCTGCGGGCGCTGGACGAGAACGGCTGGAAGACGGCGCAGCGGTTGATCCCCGAGCTGGTCAGCCAGATCGTGCAGCCCTTCGGCGTCGGCGTGGAGGTCTCGGTCACCGCCGGTGTGCCGCCGGCCGTCAACCACGAGCTCGGTGTCGCGCGGCTGAGCGCAGCCGCGTCCGAGGTGCTCGGACCGCGCGGGGTGACCGTCACCGAGCAGTCGCTGGGCGGTGAGGACTTCGCCTGGATGCTGCGGCAGGTGCCGGGGGCGATGGCCCGGCTCGGGGTCCGCCCCGTCGGGCAGCCGGCGGCCGCCGACATCCACCAGCCCACCTTCGACGTGGACGAGGAGTGCCTCCGGGTCGGCGTCGCCGCGCTGGCCGCGGTGAGCAGCCGTCCGGCGGAGTCCCCGGCCGGCTGATCGGGGGGCGAAGTTCCCAGATCGTTACGCGGATTCGCGGCAATTCCTGAGGGTCCGGTTAGAGTCTGTGAGAATCAACGCCGGACGACGATGCGTGCGGTCACGAGTACGCGGGACAACAGATTGTTTCGTTCCACCTTGCCGAGGAGACTTGAGTGAAGAAGACGTTCCTGGGGCTGTGTGCAGCCGCCGCCGCCACGACCCTGGCCCTCGCGGGCTGTGCACAGGCGCCGGGCACCGAGGGCAGTGGCTCCTCGGCCGCGCCGAGTGGGGGCACCAGCGCCGCCACGGGTGACTTCAAGGGCTGCATGGTCTCCGACTCCGGTGGCTTCGACGACAAGTCGTTCAACCAGACCTCCTACAAGGGCCTGACCGACGCCAAGGACCAGCTCGGCATCGCGACCGGTGAGGTCGAGTCGGCCACCACCGCCGACTTCGCCAAGAACATCCAGTCGATGGTCGACGCCAAGTGCAACATCATCGTGACCGTGGGCTTCCTGCTGGCCGACGACACCCTGGCCGCGGCCAAGAAGAACCCCGACATCAAGTTCGCGATCGTCGACTCCAACGACGCGAAGTTCGCCGGAGTGACCAACCTGAAGCCGCTGGTGTTCAACACCGCCCAGTCCAGCTTCCTGGCCGGCTACTTCGCCGCGGGCATGACCCAGACCGGCAAGGTCGGCACCTTCGGCGGTCTGAACATCCCCACCGTGACGATCTTCATGGACGGGTACGCCCAGGGCGTGGCGTACTACAACCAGCAGAAGGGCAAGAACGTCTCGGTGCTCGGCTGGAACGCCGAGAAGCAGGACGGCACCTTCGTCCAGTCGGACAAGCCCTTCGAGGACGTCAAGGGCGGTGGCCGGGCGGCCCAGGGCCTGACCAGCCAGGGCGCCGACATCATCTTCCCGGTGGCCGGACCGGCCGGTGAGGGCGCGCTGCAGACGGCCAAGGCCAGCAACGGCAAGGTGAACGCCATCTGGGTCGACACCGACGGCTGCGTCAGCGCCCCGAACTACTGCGCCAACATCATGACCAGCGTCTACAAGGGCATGGACGTCGCGGTGTTCGACGCGATCAAGGCGGCGCAGGACGGCTCCTTCTCCAGCGAGCCGTTCGTCGGCACCCTGGAGAACGAGGGCACCGGACTCGCCCCGTTCAACGACTTCGACGCCAAGGTCCCGGCGGAGAAGAAGTCCGAGCTGGACGCCCTCAAGGCCGACATCATCTCGGGCAAGATCACCATCGAGTCCAAGTCCCAGCCGACCACCTGAGCACCTGATCGACCTCGACCGACGAAGGGAGACCCGCCAGGGTCTCCCTTCGTCGCCTTTACCGCCGACGCCTGCGAGGATCGGGTCCAGACCCGCGAGCAGCCTGTGAAGGAGGACTCGTCCGTGACCGTGGAACCCGAGTCGGACACCGCCACGTCAGACACCCGGGGCCTGCGGCTCCGCGGGATCACCAAGCGCTTCGGATCCCTGGTCGCCAACGACCACATCGACCTGGACATCCGCCCCTGCGAGATCCACTGCCTGCTGGGGGAGAACGGAGCCGGCAAGTCCACGCTGATGAACGTCCTCTACGGGATGCTGCAGCCGGACGAGGGCGAGATCACCGTCGACGGGCGACCGCACACCTCCCGGACGCCGAAGGAGGCGATGGGGGCCGGGATCGGCATGGTGCACCAGCACTTCATGCTGGTCGAGGTGTTCTCCGTGGCCGAGAACCTGATCCTGGGTCGGGAGCAGACCACCGGCGGGGTGCTCAACATGCGTCAGGCCCGGGCGGCCGTACGCGAGCTGTCCGACCGCTACCGGCTGTCCGTCGATCCCGACGCCCTGATCGAGGACCTCCCGGTGGGCGTCCAGCAGCGGGTCGAGATCCTGAAGGCGCTGGCCAACGACGCCACCTACCTGATCTTCGACGAGCCCACCGCCGTGCTCACCCCGCAGGAGATCGACGAGCTGATCGCGGTGATGCGGTCGCTGCGGGACGAGGGCAAGGCGATCGTCTTCATCACCCACAAGCTGCGCGAGGTGCGGGCGATCGCGGACAAGATCACGGTGATCCGCCGGGGCAAGGTGGTGGGCACGGCCCAGCCGTCGGATTCCGAGGCCGAGCTGGCCGAGCTGATGGTGGGCCGGGCGGTGAACCTGCGGGTGGACAAGGCCCCGCCGTCGACCAGCCCGGATCCGCGTCTGGTGCTGGCGGGGGTGTCGGTGGCCAACGGCGCCGGCGCGCTGGTGGTGGACGGGTTGGACCTGGAGGTGTCGGGCGGGGAGATCGTCTGCATCGCCGGGGTGCAGGGCAACGGCCAGACCGAGCTGGTGGAGGCGCTGCTGGGGCTGATCCCGATCAGCTCGGGCACGGTCACCCTGGACGGCCGCCCGATCACCCGGCACACCCCGAAGCAGAGCATCGCCGCCGGTCTGGGCTACGTGCCCGAGGACCGCAAGCACGACGGCTTCGTGGGCTCCTTCTCGGTGGCCGAGAACCTGGTCCTCAACCACTTCGACGAGCCCCCGTACGCGAAGGGGCCGGCCCTGGACCTGGCCGCGATCCGTCGCAACGCCGAGGACCGGGTGGCCGAGTTCGACATCCGTACGCAGTCGGTCGACGACCCGGTGACCGCGCTGTCGGGTGGCAACCAGCAGAAGGTGGTGCTGGCCCGCGAGCTGTCCCGCCCGCTGTCCGCGCTGATCGCCAGCCAGCCCACCCGCGGGGTGGACGTCGGGGCCATCGAGTTCCTGCACCGGCGCCTGGTCACCGAGCGGGACCGGGGCACCGCGGTCGTGATCGTCTCCACCGAGCTGGACGAGGTGGTGGCCCTGGCCGACCGGGTCGCCGTGATGTACCGCGGCCGCCTGGTCGGCATCGTGCCACCCAGCACGTCGCGGGAGGTGCTCGGGCTGATGATGGCCGGGGTGCCGACCGAGGAGGCGCTGGCTGCCGCCTCGGTGACCACGTCCTCGGAGGAGGACGCCGCCCTGGACCGGGACGCCGTCGAACGGGAGGTCGGACATGAGTGAGCAGCGGGCCACAGCCCGGACCCGGCCCGGTCGGCGGATCCCCTGGGTGGACGTGATCACCACGGTCGCCGCGATCGTCCTCGCCTTCGTGGTGGGAGCGATCCTGATGATCGTGTCCGACACCGAGGTGCGGTCCACCTTCGCCTACTTCTTCGCCCGGCCGTCCGATGCGCTGACAGCCAGCTGGGACAAGGTCAGCGGCGCCTACGGTGCCTTGCTGACCGGGTCGCTCGGCAGCTGGCAGGCGATCACCGAGACCACCGCGCAGGCCGCGCCGCTGATCTGCGCCGGTCTCGGCGTGGGGCTCGCGTTCCGCGCCGGGCTGTTCAACATCGGTGCCCAGGGACAGGCGATCTGGGGGGCCATCCTGGCCGCGTACGTCGGCTTCACCCTCCACCTGCCGCCGGTGCTGCACCTGCTGGTGGCCATCCTGGCCGGCGTGGTCGGCGGCGGCATCTGGGGTGGCATCGTCGGCTGGCTGAAGGCCCGCACCGGTGCGCACGAGGTGATCGTGACGATCATGATGAACTACATCGCGGCCGGTCTGCTGGCCTACTTCCTCACCACCACGGCGTTCCAGCGGCCCGGACGGACCGACCCGATCTCGCCGATCATCGACTGGAACGCCACCTTCCCCCGTCTGGCCGGCAGCCAGCTGCACCTCGGCTTCGTCGTCGCGCTGCTCGCCGCTGTGGCGGTCTGGTGGATCCTCGACCGCTCGACCATCGGCTTCGCGATCAAGGCCGTCGGCGCCAACCCGCACGCCGCCGCCACCGCCGGGATGAGCGTGGGGACCACCACGATCATCACCATGACCCTGGCCGGCGCGCTGGCCGGACTGGCCGGCGTGCAGGCGGCCCTGGGGCCGAGCGCGTCCGGGGTGCCGGTGCCGCTCTCGGCGGGCATCGTCGGCTCGATCGGCTTCGACGCGATCACCGTCGCCCTGCTGGGTCGGTCCAAGCCGTTGGGGACGGTGCTGGCCGGGCTGTTGTTCGGGGCGCTGCACGCCGGCGGTCTGGCCATGCAGAGCATCGCCCAGACCCCGCTCACCCTGACCACCGTGCTGCAGGCGCTGATCGTGCTGTTCGTGGCCGCGCCCGCCCTGATCACCGCGATCATCCCGTTCGTCCGGACGCGCAAGGTGCGACCCGTCGGACCGACCACCGAGGGAGGCCTGGCGTGAGCCGCACCGACCCGCCCCTGGACCACGGCACGTCCGGCCCGACGACCACCACCGGGCCCGTCGGCACCGATCTGCAGTACGTCGAGTCGGCGGAGAAGCGCCGCCAGCGGCTGTCCACCGGGGCGCTGATCGCCGTCGTCGGGGTGGTGCTGCTGATCTTGCTGCCGTCGACCACCGGGCTCGCCCGGTTCGCCCTGTCCGACGCCTTCGACGAGGTGCAGCTGCCCACCGTCGCGCTGCCGGGCGTGGTGACCGTGCTCGTCTGCGCGCTCCTGCTGCTGGCCGCCGCCGTCGGCTTCCTCTCCGGTCGACTCGCCGGACGCTGGCCGGCCCTGGCGGGCACCGTCGCCGGTCTGGCCCTGGTGGTGGGCTTCCTGACCTGGGCCGCGGCCGGTCGTGACCTGCCGTTCCCGGTCAGCAACCAGTTCGCCGGCACGCTGTCGCTGGCCACCCCGCTGGTGCTGGGTGCGCTGTGCGGCGTGCTCTGCGAGCGCGCCGGCGTGGTGAACGTGTCGATCGAGGGTCAGTTCCTGGCCTCCGCGTTCGCGGCCGCCGTGGTCGGCAGCATCACCCAGTCGGTGCCGCTGGCCCTGCGCGCGGCGGTCGTCGCGGGGGTGGCCATGGCTGCCCTGCTGGCCCTGTTCTCGATCAACTACCTGGTCAACCAGGTCGTGCTCGGGGTGGTGCTCAACCTGCTGGCCGTCGGCGTCACCGGATTCCTGTTCGACCAGCTGGTGCAGCCCGCGTCGGCGGAGTACAACAACGCCCCGGTGCTGGAGACCATCCCGATCCCGCTGCTGTCGGAGATCCCCTTCTTCGGCAAGGTGCTGTTCAACCAGAACATCCTGGCCTACCTGGCCGGGTTCGCGGTGCTGGTGGTCTGGCTGGTGCTGTTCAAGACGTCGTGGGGTCTGCGGGTCCGCTCGGTGGGGGAGCACCCCGAGGCCGCCGACACCGTGGGCATCAGCGTGCGCGGCGTCCGCTGGTCGGCGGTGCTGGCCGGCGGGGTGCTGGCCGGTCTGGGAGGCTCGTTCTTCACCCTGGCCTCCACCGGCTCCTTCAGCAAGGAGTTCACCGTCGGCAACGGCTTCATCGCCCTGGCCGCGTTGATCATGGGCCGCTGGCACCCGGGGCTGGCGGCCCTGATGGCGCTGTTCTTCGGCTTCGTCACCCAGATGGCGTCCCAGCTGCAGACCCTGAGCACCCCGATGCCGAGCCAGTTCCTGCTGATCCTGCCCTACGTCGCCACCATCATCGCGGTCGCCGGACTGGTCGGCCGGGTGCGCGCGCCGGCCGCCGACGGCATCCCCTACGAGAAGAGCTGAGATGACTGCCACGCCCCCGATCGACTGGGAGGGTCTGCGCAAGGTCGCCCGGGCGATCACCGGACGGGCGTACGCGCCGTACTCACGGTTCCCGGTGGGAGCCGCCGCCATCGTCGACGACGGCCGGATCATCGTCGGCTGCAACGTGGAGAACGCCGCCTACGGGGTCACCCTGTGCGCGGAGTGCGGCCTGGTCTCCGCGCTGCACGCCGGCGGCGGCGGGCGGCTGGTCGCCTTCACCTGCAGCAACGCCCTGGGGGAGCGGCTGATGCCGTGCGGTCGCTGCCGCCAGCTGCTGTGGGAGCACGGCGGCCCGAACCTGCTGGTGGACACCCCGCAGGGGATCCGGCGGATGGAGGAGGTGCTGCCGCTCGCTTTCGGCGGCGACGATCTCGACCACGTACGGAAGGAAGCCCGATGACCGTGCCGATCGAGGTCATCCGCGCCGCCCCCAAGGTGTCGCTGCACGACCACCTGGACGGGGGCCTGCGACCGCAGACGATCATCGACCTGGCCGCCGAGATCGGGCACGAGCTGCCGGCCACCGACGCCGACGGGCTCGCCGGCTGGATCCACGACGCCGCGAGCTCCGGTCCGCTGGAGCGCTATCTGTCCACCTTCGTGCACACCATCGCGGTGATGCAGAGTGCGGACAACCTGCAACGGGTGGCGCGGGAGTTCGTCGAGGACCTGGCCGCCGACGGTGTCGTGTACGGCGAG
>JBMDXL010000614.1:0-3584 GCA_048594465.1 Microlunatus sp.
GCCCGCCGGACCGGCACCTCGGCGGAGGCCTACTGGGACTCCCGGGCGAGCTTCTGGACGACCTACTTCGACCAGGAGCGCTATCCCACGATGGCCGCGGTCTGGTCCTCGGGCGGCTTCGACGACGACCAGGCGTACGCCGTCGACCGGCTGCTGGGGCGGCTGCTCGACGCGTTGGAGGCGGGCCTGCCGGCCGCGTGAGAGAGCCCGTCGACCGTGGTTCGGGTCAGACCGGTTTCAGGGGGACCGGGGAGGTCCGCTCCTTGCCGGTGCTGAACACGCAGCGGCTGAGGTCGTCCGGGTTCGGGAAGACCCGGTAAGGCACGACCTGGATGTCCCACAGGACCCCGGCGCGGCCCGTGGCCAGTCGCTGGTTGAGCACGTCCTTGGTGCAGAGCGCCTTGATGATCGCGTTGTCCTGCAACTCCGTCTGGGTTCTCGGGCGCGAGGGCAGCTCGACGGCGGCGAAGGTCTGGTACGCGTGCGTGTCGGTGCACTCGGCCGGGGTGGCCACCAGCGGGACGTCACCGAAGTTCTGCAGCCCGGCCCAGCACTCGGGCTCGACCGGGCAGAGGACGCCGGCCCCGAAACCCTCGCAGGCCACGAAGCCCTCGGGGACCGTCGGTGACGGTGACGCAGGGGCGGACTCAGACGACGACGCGCTGGGGCTGTCGCTCGGGTTGACGCTGGTCGTCGCGGACGTGGAGCCGTCCGGGGACGGCACCGCGATCGGGTCGGTCCCCCGTCCGGACACGCCGAAGTAGATGACCCCGGTGGCCACCAGGGCGAGCACCAGCACCAGGACACCGACGAAGAGCCGCCGGTCGCGACGGCGTGACCCGCGCTCGGTGTGGCTCTCCTCGTCGTGCTGCTCAGCCCCGCCGGAGCCGGTCCCGCCTCCACCCCCGTGAGCGGCCGCTCCGCCACCCGCCGCTGCGCCGGCGACGGCCGGACCAGCTGCCCGCCCGCGGCCGGCGTGATCGGGGTCCCGGTCGGCGCCCGAGCCCTCGGACGCCCCGTCGCCCGGGGACGAACCCCGCCGGTCCGCACCGGCCTCCGGGCCGAGGTCGACGGCGGCCAGCTGGTCGCGGAACTGGGCCGCGGTGGGCCGCTCGGACGCCTCCTGGGCCAGCGCTCCGGCCAGCACCTCCATCAGCGCCGGGGGCACCTCCCGCAGCGCCGCCGCCGGCTTGCCGTGCAGCTCGATCAGCTCCGGCAGCGTCGGGGTGTGCCCGTCGGTCGGCCAGCGGGGCGGGTGCCCGGCCAGCAGCGCGTACAAGGTGGCGGCCAGGGAGTAGACGTCGCCGAACTCGGTGGCCGGGTGGGAGTGGAACATCTCCGGCGGCGCGTACGCGGGGGTCAGCGCCTCCATCGTCACCGACGGCTCCGAGCCGGGTTCGGGCATCGCCGCCAGCCCGAAGTCGGTCAGCCCGGCGTGGCCGTACGCGTCGATCAAGATGTTGGCGGGTTTCACGTCCCGGTGGATCACCCCGCGGGCATGGGCGGCGGACAGGGCGTCGGCGATCCGGGCGCCGACCTCGCGGACCCGGCTGACCGGGGGGCGCTTCTCCGGGGTCAACCAGGCCGACAGCGATCCTCCTGGACACAGCTCCAGGACCAGGTACGGCCGGTCGTCGGGCAGGATGCCGGCGTCGTGAACCGTGACGATCCCCGGGTGGCCGGACAGCCGACCGGCGGCGCCCGCCTCACGGAGGAAGCGGCGACGCTGCTTGTCCTCGTCCAGAGGGCGGAAGTCGACCTTGACCGCGACCTGGCGGCCGAGCGAGTCCTGCCGCGCCTGCCAGACCGCGGCGAAGCCACCCCGGGCGAGGGGCCGCCAGTCGGAGAGCCCCTTGATCTCGGGGTGCGCGGTCACCACCGGGTTCACGGTACTAGGGGTGTGCGGATCTGGCAGGCGTCGCGGCGAACGGCCACCACCTGGCGTACGGGGCAGCCGGGCCCGGCGCCCGCGGTGGCACTAGGGTCACGACCATGACTCGGAGCGTCTACATCGCCTCGCCCGAGGGCCTCACCGGGAAGTCCGCCATCGCCATCGGGCTGATCGACACGCTGACCCGCGAGGTCGGCTCGGTCGCGGTGTTCCGCCCCCTGGTGCACGGCCCGGTCGACATGCTGGCCGACATGCTGGTCAACCAACCCGGCATCACGCAGGGCTACGACGAGGCCATCGGCGTGACCTACGACGAGGCGCGGGAGAACCCCGACGAGGCGATGCACGTCATCGTCGAGCGGTTCGGGCGGCTCGCGGAGTCCTTCGACGTCGTGCTGGTCCTCGGTTCGGACTACACCGACATCTCCACCGGCACCGAGCTCACCGTCAACGCCCGGATCGCGGCCAACCTCGGTGCGCCGGTCGTGCTGGTCGTGCACGGCCGCGACCGGAGCCCCGACGAGGTGCGCACCACCGCCGAGGTGGCCATCGCCGAGCTCCGCCTGCACCACGCGCACACCGTCGCCGTGATCGCGAACCGAACCGCTCCGGAGCTGTTGAGCGAGACCCAGGCCGCCCTGGCCCAGCTGCCCGACGTGGTGGTCGCGACGGTGCCGGAGAGCCCGGTGCTGTCCGCGCCGACCGTCCGCGCCCAGGCCGCCGCCGTCGACGCCGAGCTCGTGCTCGGCACCGACTCCTGGCTGGACCGGGAGTCGCAGGGACTGATCGTGGCCGCGATGAGCCTGCCCAACGTCCTCACCCGGCTGCGGCCCGATGTCACCGTGATCGCGCCCGGCGACCGGGGCGAGCTGCTGCCCGGTCTGCTGATGGCGCACCAGTCGGGCACCTTCCCCTCGCTGGCCGGGATCGTGCTGACCGGTGGCTATCCCATCCCCGAGCCGGTCCAGCTGCTGCTCGAGGGCATCCCGCACAACCTGCCCATCGTCTCCACCGAGCTCGGCACCTTCACCGCCGCGGCCCAGCTCTCGGGGGTGCGGGGGCCGATGTCGAAGGAGTCCACCCGCAAGCTCGAGGTGGCCCGCCGGCTGTTCTCCGAACGGGTCGACGCCGAGGCGTTGATGAAGGCGATCAACGTGTCGGCCTCCGAGGTGCGCACCCCGCTGATGTTCGAGTACCAGCTGATGGAGCGGGCCCGGGCGGCCGACAAGCACATCGTCCTGCCCGAGAGCACCGACGACCGGATCCTCGAGGCCGCCTCCATCCTGCTCCGCCGCGGCGTGGCCCGGTTGACCCTGCTGGGCGACGAGAAGCTGGTCCGGGCCCGCGCGTCGGAGCTGGCGCTGGACCTGGAGGACGCGACGGTCGTCTCCCCCACCGACCCCGAGCTGGTGGAGCGCTTCGCCGCCGAGTACGCCCGGGTCCGGGCGCACAAGGGGATGACGCTCGAGCGGGCCCGCGAGGTCGTCACCGACGTCTCGTACTTCGGCACCATGATGGTCCACCTCGGACTGGCCGACGGGATGGTCTCCGGCGCGGTCAACAACACCGCGCACACGATCAGGCCGGCCCTGGAGTTCGTCATGTCCTAGCCGGGGGTGGCCACCGTCTGCTGCGTCTTCCTGATGTGCCTGGCCGTCGGGGTGCTGGTCTACGGCGACTGCGGCGTTGTCCT
>JBMDXL010000615.1:0-6052 GCA_048594465.1 Microlunatus sp.
GCGGAAGACACCTCGGGTGCGCGGGACGACACCTCCCGCGGATGGACGACACCTGACCCGAGAAACATCGGCTGCAGCGCTCACAACGGCACCTCCGACAGGGCTTTCTCTTCACAGAGGCCCGATCAGGAGGAACCGTGACACCAGCGCTGCAGCCGATCTTGTTTTCCTACGACCCCGAGCAGGAGGGCGTGTGGGTCGACGCGGCGCCCTTCCGGGCGCATCTGCTGCACCTGCTCGACGCCGGGCTCACCGAGGCCGTCGTGGCCCGGTTGGCGGGGGTCAGCGTCCGGTCCGTCGTCCACCTGGCCCACGGGCGTCGGGGTCGGGTGCTGCGCCGGGTCTGCGGCGACACCGGTCGGCGGCTGCTGCGCATCACCACCGCCGAGGCCCGCGCCATCCGCTACCGGCCGGTGCCCGTCCGGGCCAGCCGCTACCGGCTCCGGGCCATGATCGCGGCCGGCTGGACGATCCCCCAGCTGGCCGACCAGGCCGGTCTGGCCATCCCCGTGCTGGAGCAGGTGGCGGGCCGCGGCTCGGCGACCTGCTCCCAGCTGGTCGCGGTGTCCATCGCGGCGGCGTACGAGCAGTGGGAGAGCGACGAGGGGCCGCGGCGCCTGGGCGCGGTCGCGTGACCCGGCGGTCCCGATGACCACACCGGCCGCCCTGGTGCTGGCGGTGCTGACCGGGCTGCTGCTGCTCGCCGTCACCCCGGCCGTGCTGCGCCGGCTGCCGGAGCCGGCGGACCTCACCCCCGCCCCACCGGCTCCCATCTCACCGGCTCCCGGCCCACCGGCTGCAGCCCCGGGAACCGGCCCGGAGTCGGACAGCAAGATCCCGTACGCACGGTTGGCCACCCGCGGGTTCGCCGTCACGGTGGCTGCCCTGACCACGCTGGCGACGGCGGCGGCCGCCCTGCTCGCTCCGCCGGCCACCGTGCCCGGGTGGCTCGTGCTGGGCACCTTCGGGGTGCTGCTGGCGGCCATCGACGCGCGGACGACCTGGCTGCCGCTGCCGCTGACCCGGCTGAGCTGGGCGGCGATGGCGGTCGCGCTGGGCGCGGGTGCCGTCCTCGGCGGCACTGGTGTGCTGCTCCGCGGTCTCGGCGGGTTCGTCCTGGCCGGAGCCGTGTTCGGGGCGGTCTGGCTGGTCAGCCGCGGCGGCTTCGGTTTCGGCGACGTCCGCTACGCCCCCCTCATCGGCGCGGCCGCCGCGTCGGTCGACTGGACCGTGCTGGCCTGGGCGCTGGTGCTGGGCAGCCTGGTCGGTGCACTGGTGGGGGTGGTGCGCCTGGTGGCGGGGCGGCGGGGTCCGTTCGCGTACGCGCCGGCGATCCTGGCCGGCGGCTACCTGGCCATGCTGGTGGCCTGGCTGACCACGTAGAGCAGCGCCCGGGCGTACGCGTCGGCCGCCGACGGCTCCGGCTCGGTGTGGTGCGCGCGGCCGGGTCCGCTGACCGACACGACGAAGCCGTCCGGTCCGGCGTCCATCGACAAGAAGTGCTCCCCCAGCTGCTCGCGGAGCTGTTCCTCCCGCGGCAGCCAGATCACGTCGTCGACCTCGACCGAGTCGAGCGCCCACTCGACGGTGCCGTTGAAGTGGAACCGCGTCTCGCCGTGGCGGGTGATCAGCTCGACCACCATGTCGCTCACGCAGAACACCGAGTCGGCGATCTCCGGGCGCGGGATGAAGAACAGGTCGCCGTTGCTCGGCTGCCAGGGCAGATGCGGCGCCAGCTCACGAGCGAGCTCACGAGAGATCATGCACCGAGCCTAGCCAGCGGCTCCGCGGCGACTCCGCGCTTGGTGGCGGCCAACTAATCTCGGAGCCGTGACCACGACGCCGCGACCGGGTTGGTATCCCGACCCCGCCGACGACGCCTCGGTCGACGACGGCTTCCGCTGGTGGGACGGCACCACCTGGACCGACCACACCGCCGACCACGCGTACGCCCCCGCCCCGGACGAGACCGGTGCGACCGGTCCGTCACGCCTGGTGCGCGCGGTCGCCTGGACCGTCGTCGTGGCCCTGGTGCTCACCACGTCCGCGGGGGCGCTGCTGCTGCTGTGGTCCGGACCGGCGTCCGGACCCGGGCGGGAGCCCGACGAGGCCGCCGCGTCGGTCGGTGGTCAGCTGGACGAACGGGCCCGGCGGGCCAGCATCGGTCCGGTCACCCTCGACCTGCCGCCCGCGCCCTACAAGGTCTCCGGTGGAACCCACCAGGTGCCGGGGGTTCTCGACGTCGTGTTCCTCGCCGAGGCCACGGTGCATCCCCCCACCGACCAGCGGGCGGGCTGGACGGCGATGACCTGCCTGGCCTCGGTCAGTGACCGGCTCGCCGCGGACTTCGACCTGGACGAGGACTCCGAGACCACCAGCCGCGAGCTGGCCGGCTCGGTCTATGGCTCCGGACCGACGCAGGTGCGCGACGTCGATGTGGCCGACCACTCCGTCGACGGCCACGGCGGGGTGCGGGTCACCGCCCAGGTGGCGTACCAGATCGCGGGCCTGCCCAGCCGCTACGACGACGTGACGGCGATCCTGATCCGGCTCGACGACGGCTCGGTCGTGGTCGCCTTCAGCTCGGTCCCCGACGACGCCAGCGAGCAGATCCGCTCCCTGGCCGCCTCCTCGCTGAGCTCTCTGCGCATCAACTGAGCTGCTTGTCGGCGCTCGCACGCGGATCGCGCGATCCGGTACGGGCTGAGCTGGACGGCCGTTTCGGAGCGAGCACCATCAGCGCTGTGTGGCGGTGACCCACTCCTGCAGCTTGGCCCGGCCGGCGCCGGAGTCGATCGCGGTCCGGGCCCGTTGCAGACCCTCCGCCAGCTGCTCGTCCAGGTCGTCGGCCAGCGGCCCGTCCAGGGCCACCAGCGCCGCCGCGGCGTTGAGGGTGACGATGTCGCGGACCGGACCGGACCGACCGTCCAGCAGGTCCTCGACCACCCGGGCGTTGGTGGCGGCGTCGCCCCCGACCAGGTCGGCGACCTCGGCGCGCGGGATGCCGAGCCGGGTCGGGTCGAGCTCGCGCCGGCGCACGTCACCGTCGGCGTACACCCAGACCGTCGACGTCGTGGTCGTGGTCAGCTCGTCCAGCCCGTCACCGCCGTGCACGACCAGACCCCGCTGGCCGCGGCCGGCGAACACGCCGGCCAGCAGCGGGGCCATCCGCACGTCCGCCACCCCGACCGCCTGCGCCACCGGCTGAGCGGGGTTGGTCAGCGGGCCGAGCACGTTGAACGTGGTCGGGATGCCGAGCTCCCGTCGCCAGACCGCGTGCCGCAGCGCCGGGTGGTAGAGCGGGGCGAACAGGAAGCCGATCCCGGCGCGGGCCACGACACCGGCCTGCTGCTCGGGCGGCAGGTCGAGCCGGACCCCGAGCGCCTCCAGCACGTCGGCCGCGCCGCAGGCCGACGAGGCGGCCCGGTTGCCGTGCTTGACCACCCGGGCACCGGCCGCGGCGGCCACGATCGCCGCCATCGTCGACACGTTGACCGTGTTGGCCCGGTCGCCACCGGACCCCACCACGTCCACGGCCGGACCCGGCACCTCGATCGGGGTGGCGAAGTCGAGCATGGTGTCGGCCAGACCGGCCAGCTCGGCCACCGTCTCGCCCTTGCAGCGCAGGGCGACGACGAACGCCGCCTGCTGGGCCGGTGTGGCCTCGCCGCTCAGCAGCCGCTCCATCGCCCAGGCGGTCGCGTCCCGCGGGACGTCCTGCCCGGCGACCAGCGGACCGAGGACCTGCGGCCAGGTGAGATCCGTCGGACGGGTGCCTGCCGTCGACATGTCAGGCAGGTCCGACCGGTACGACGTCGGTGCTGGTGCTGGTGCTCGTCGGGGTGCGGAGGAGGGTGGCGACGGCGGCCGGCAGCCGGAGCGGGTCCACCGGGTGCGGCACGACACCGTCGGCGCGGGACCAGGTGGCCAACCACGCGTCGTCGCGGCGGGCGGTCAGCACCAGGACCGGCGGGCAGGGGAAGATCTCGTCCTTCAGCTGACGGCACAGACCCATGCCCCCGGGCACGGCCTCCCCGTCCAGGATGACCAGGTCGATCCCGCCACGGTCCATCGCGGCCAGCACGGCCGGTTGGGTGGCCACCTCCTGGACCTGCACAGGCGGCAGATCCGCCGCCACCTTGCGTCCCAGGGTGAAGCGGACGTTCTCCCGGACGGTCCGGTCCGAGGCGTAGAGCAGGATCACCAGCTCGCGCGCCGGTCCTGCCGCGCTCGGGTCGGTGTGCTGGACCTCATCGGTCATCGTGTCCACGTCCTCCTGCTCCGGGGTGCCATGGGATCGTAGCCGAATGGCCATCGCCAACCTCACCCTCGACCGCTCGCGCCTGACCCAGGTCGCGGTGCCGTTGGTCCTCGGTGTCCTGGGCTGTCTGCTGCCTGCGGTGACGATCACCTCGCTGAACACCCGGATCGAACCGGTCACGGTCACCCAGAGCCTCTGGGGATCCGCGGACCTGGCCCGCAGCCTCGACCCGACCGAGATGCCCAGCTTCTACACCGGAGCCGACCCGGACGCGCTCGGCCGGTGGCTGAACGTCTTCAGCGTCGCCCTGACGCTCCAGCAGGTCGGGGCGGTCGTGGCGCTGGTCACGCTGGTCGCCCTGCTGATGGACGAGATCAACCGGTTCGTCTTCTGGCCGCTGCACCTGGCCGGCTGGGTGCTGGCCCTGGCCCCGGTCCTCCTGTGGTGGGGGGCGGTCCGGCTGGGCGCCCTGGGGGTCGACGTGCGCCTCGGTCCCGCCTGGGTGGCGCTGCTGCTCGCCGGGGTGGTGCTGGTGGTGCTGACCGTCCGCGCCCGGGGCCGGATCGACAGCTACGGCGGCGTCTGACTCCTCCTCCACGGGAGCCCGGAGGTCACCGGGAGGTCACAGGACCGGGCGCCGGCGGTTGCTTGAGCAGCACCGCCGACGCGTACGAGGACCTGTCGGCGGATCGTTTGCGCGCCCCGGGGTGACCTTGCGGTGTCGTACGGCAATAATGACCCCGTGGCTCTGCATACACACGAGATCAGCGGCTCGATGATCAAGCCTCGCGGCGCGCTGCACCGTATCCCCCAGTCGCGCCTGCGGGGGCACGAGGGCCGTCCCGACATGGTCGCCGTCGGCACCATCGTCTGGCTGGCGTCGGAGCTGATGTTCTTCGCGGCCCTGTTCGCGGCGTACTTCACCATCCGCAACGTGACCAACGGTCAGGCCGCCCTGGCCGGCACCGAGCCGCTGTGGCAGTCGTCCACGGAGATGCTCAACATCCCCTTCGCCGTGATCAACACCACGGTGCTGGTGGCGAGCGCGTTCACCTGCCAGATGGGTGTCTTCGCCGCCGAGCGTGGTCAGGTCAAGCGGACCGGCTCGCTGGCCGCGATCAAGACCTGGGGCCTGCGTGAGTGGTACATCCTGACGTTCATGATGGGCGCCTTCTTCATCGGCGGTCAGGTCTACGAGTACGCCGCGCTCTTCTCCGAGGGCGCCACCATCTCCACCAACGTCTACTGGTCGGCCTTCTTCCTGGCCACCGGCTTCCACGGTCTGCACGTGACCGGCGGGCTCATCGCCTTCGTGCTCTTCCTGGGCCGCACCTACCTGGCCCGCACCTTCACCCACGAGCAGGCCGTCAGCGCCGTCGTCGTGTCCTACTACTGGCACTTCGTTGACGTCGTCTGGATCGCCCTGTTCGGTGTGATCTACCTGCTTCGCTGATCGCGGGCGCATCCGCGCCCGGCCACACAACTGAATGACCCCATGAGCGCAATTCCCTTCCGGGGAACCGCCTCGACCGCACAAACCGAGAGGGACCCCCACGTGCGATTCCTGACCGCAAGACGACGGCACCCGGCAGCCCGCGGGCTCGCCCTGGTGTTCGCGCTGCTCGTCATGGGCGCTCTGTACGCGGCGATCGCGCCGAGCACGAAGTCCGCGGCCGACACCGGTACGAGCCAGCAGGTGGCCGAGGGCAAGGCGCTGTTCGCCGTGTCCTGCGCCTCCTGCCACGGCCTGAACGGCGAGGGTCAGGTGTCGGGCACCATCCAGGGTCCGCC
>JBMDXL010000616.1:0-3402 GCA_048594465.1 Microlunatus sp.
TGCTGGCGGACGTCGTCGGGGATGCCCAGGGGGAACCGCTTGTGCAATCCCGTCTCGACCTCCTTGACGAACCAGGACTCCTCGTTCTCCCCCGGCGGGCACGGGTAGCGCGGCATGAAGGTGCCGGCCCCCTCGGTGAAGGAGATGTCGCAGCGCTCGGCGATGGCCAGCGTGTTGTCGCAGGCCTCGGGCAGCTCGGCGAACAGCGCCCGCATCTCTGCCGGTGACTTGAGGTAGTAGCCGTCGCCGTCGAACTTGAACCGGTTGGTGTCGGCCATGGTCGACCCGGACTGCACGCACAGCAGCACCTCGTGGGCGGCGGCGTCCTCCCGGGCGGCGTAGTGCAGGTCGTTGGTAGCCACCAGCGGCAGCTTCAGGTCGCGGGCGATCTTGAGCAGGTCGGCCCGGACCCGGTTCTCGATCGACAGACCGTGGTCCATCAGCTCGACGTAGTAGTTGCCGGCCCCGAAGATGTCCCGGAACTTGGCCGCGCTCTCGATCGCCTGGTCGTACTGCCCGAGGCGCAGATGGGTCTGCACCTCCCCCGACGGGCAGCCGGTGGTGGCCAGCAGACCCTCGTGGTACTCGTTCAGCAGCTCCTCGTCGGCCCGGGGCTTGTAGAAGTAGCCCTCGAGCGAGGAGCGGGAGCTGAGCCGGAACAGGTTGTGCATCCCGGCGGTCGACTCGGCCCACAGGGTCATGTGGGTGAACGCGCCACCGCCGGAGACGTCGTCGCCGCTCTGCGCGCCGTTCTTGTCGCCCCAGCGGACCCGCTTGCGCTCGCTGCGGTGGGTCTTGGGCGTGACGTACGCCTCCAGCCCGATGATGGGCTTGACCGAGGACTTCTTGGACGCCTTGTAGAACTCGTACGCCCCGAACAGGTTGCCGTGGTCGGTGACGGCGATCGCCGGCATCTCCATCTGCTCGCAGCCGGCGAACAGGTCCCCGACGCGGGCGGCGCCGTCGAGCATCGAGTACTCGGAGTGGACGTGGAGATGGACGAAGCTGTCCGACATTCCCTGCAACCTCCGCTCCCGGCCTGTTCGGCCGAGTCACCCGCCACCAGCAAGGGCCTAGGTTAGTCGCCCGGACCGACACTTCCCACCAGACGCGCCCGACCCCATAGAGAGCCCTCCGACCGTGCCGAACCCCTCCGTCCTCGTCGTCCAGCACACCGCCGTCTGCCCGCCCGGGCGGGTCGGCGCGTGGCTCACCGAGAGCGGCTGCGACCTCGAGGTGATCCGACCGTACGCCGGGGAGAACCAGCCCACCGACCTCACCGGCCGGGCCGGGCTGGTGGTGCTGGGTGGGGAGATGGGCGCGTACGACGACGCGCTCGCCCCCTGGCTGCCGGCCACCCGGGCGCTGCTGGCCCGCGCCGTGGCCGACGCCGTGCCGACACTGGGGATCTGCCTCGGTCACCAGCTGCTGGCGGTGGCCACCGGTGGACGGGTGGCCCGCTCGACGACCGGCCAGCAGGGCGGGACGCTGCCCGTCGGGCTGCTGCCGGCCGCGGCCACTGACCCGCTGTTCGGCGCCGTGCCCCCCGGAGCCGTCGCCACCCACTGGAACAACGACCTGGTCGTCGGGCTGCCGCCGGGGGCGGTCGAGCTGGCCCGGACCCCGGCCGGGGTGCAGGCGCTCCGGGTCGGCGCGGCGGCCTGGGGCGTGCAGTTCCATCCCGAGGTGGACATCGCCCTGGTCCACCCGTGGGCGGCCGCCGACGTGGGCAGCGGTCACCTGACCCCGCAGCGGGCGGCGACCTGGCTGGCCGAGGTGGACCGGGACGACGCGGCGCTGGTGCAAGCCTGGCAACCGCTCGTGGAGCGTTTCGCCGCGCTCCTGGCGGCCGGCTGAGATTGGCCACGGAGCTCGCCGGGCTCTAGCCTCGGCGGGTGAGCGAGCACGGCGGGCCGGGGATCGATCCAGACGACCTGGCCACCACGCTGCGGGTGCTCGACCGGCTGCACGAGCTCCCGGCGGACCATCCCGACATCATCACCGTCCAGCGCGCCACCTCGGCGATGTACAAGACCGTCAAGGCCCGGCGGCGGGCGCGCCTGCGCGCCGCCGAGATCGCCGCCGACCGTGCCGTGATCGAGACCACCGCGACGGGCTCGCCCCTGCGGATCGACGACGAGACCGCCGGTCTCGCCCTCGTCTCGACGGCCACCGGCGCCTTCGCCGGAGAGCTGATCACCCCGCGCGGCTGCTACATCTGCAAGAACGACTACACCCTGGTCGACGCGTTCTACCACTACCTCTGCCCCTCGTGCGCCGCCTTCTCCCACGGCAAGCGGGACCAGCGGACCGACCTCACCGGCCGGCGGGCGCTGCTCACGGGTGGTCGGGCAAAGATCGGGATGTACTTCGCTCTGCGGCTGCTCCGCGACGGCGCGCACCTGACCCTCACGACCCGGTTCCCCCACGACGCCGTCCGTCGCTTCTCGTCCATGGCGGACAGCGGGGACTGGATGCACCGGCTGACGATCGTCGGCATCGACCTGCGGGACCCGACCCAGGTGATGGCGCTGACCGACGACGTGGCCGCCGGCGGTCCGCTGGACATCCTGATCAACAACGCCTGCCAGACCGTCCGCCGGTCCCCGGGCGCCTACGCGAACCTGATCGAGATGGAGTCCGCTCCCCTGCCGGACCTGGCGGTGCTGCCGGAGATGGTGACGTTCGACCGGATCTCCGAGGCCCATCCGGCGGCGATCGCCGGCGCCCTGACCGCGCACCCGGTCGCCCACCACGATGGCGAACCCCCCGAGCAGGCCCTGGCCGCGCACAACGCCGCGTCGCTGACCGCCCTGGCCCTGGCGTCGGGGAACGCGTCGCTGGCCGCGCACCTGGCCGGCACGGCGGTCGACGCCGGCGGGCTGCTGCCCGACACCCAGACCACCAACTCCTGGACCCAGGTGGTCTCCGAGGTCGATCCGCTGGAGCTGCTCGAGGTGCAGTTCTGCAACGCCATCGCCCCGTTCCTGCTCATCTCCCGGTTGCGGCCGGCGATGCGGGCCGCCGTCCACCGTCAGGCCGAGCGCGGTCGGACCGAGCGGGCGTACGTGGTCAACGTGTCGGCCATGGAGGGCCAGTTCTCGCGTCGGTACAAGGGCCCCGGCCACCCGCACACGAACATGGCCAAGGCCGCGCTCAACATGCTCACCCGGACCAGTGCCGGCGAGATGTTCGCGACCGACAAGATCTTGATGACGGCCGTCGACACCGGTTGGATCACCGACGAGCGGCCCCACCAGGAGAAGCTGCGGATCGCCGCCGAGGGCTGGCACGCCCCGCTCGACCTGGTCGACGGCGCGGCCCGGGTCTACGACCCGATCGTCCGTGGCGAGGCGGGCGAGGACCTGTACGGCCGCTTCCTCAAGGACTACGTCCCCAGCC
>JBMDXL010000617.1:0-2301 GCA_048594465.1 Microlunatus sp.
GTTCAGCAGCGCCTCCGGCAGATAGCCCTGCTCGCGGTACTCCGCCAGGCCGGAACCCTTGTCCCGCTTGGACAACCGCCGGTTGCCGTCCCCCAGCACGGTGGGCAGGTGACCGAAGGTCGGCACCCGGCCGCTGCCCACGCCGATCTGGGCGAGCGCCTGGTAGAGCACGATCTGCCGCGGTGTCGACGGCAGCAGGTCCTCCCCGCGGAGCACGTGCGTGATCTCCATCAGGGCGTCGTCCAGGGGGTTCACCAGCGTGTAGAGCGGCTCACCGGTGCCGCGGACCAGCACGTAGTCGGGCACGTTCACCGCCTCGAACGTGATCTCGCCGCGGACCAGGTCGTGGAAGGTGATCGGGGCGTCCGGCACCCGCATCCGCACCACGAAGGTGCGATCCTCGGCCTCGTACGCGGCGACCTGCTCGGCCGTGAGGTCCCGGCAGTGACCGTCGTAGCCCGACGGCGCGCCCTTGGGTCGGGCCTTCTCCCGCTCCTCCAGCTCCTCCCGGGTGCAGTAGCAGCGGTAGGCAAGACCAGAGTCGAGCAGCTTGGCGGTGACCTCGGTGTAGATCGTGCCCCGCTCGGACTGCACGTACGGTCCGTACGGGCCGCCGACCTGCGGGCCCTCGTCCCAGTCCAGACCGAGCCAGGTCAGCGCGTCCATCAACCCGCGGTAGGACTCGGCCAGGTTGCGACCGGCGTCGGTGTCCTCGATGCGCAGCACGAAGGTGCCGCCGTAGTGCCGGGCGAACACCCAGTTGAACAGGGCGCTGCGGACGTTGCCCACGTGCAGGTTGCCGGTCGGCGACGGCGGGAACCGGACCCGGACCTGCTCCGGGGCGAGATCACCCAGGACGGGATCGGGACCGGTGGTGGTCGACGGGACGGACGCGGGATCGGTGGTGCTCACGGGCTCACTCTCGGGACTGCTGGCGTGCGGATGACTGGTCACAGGCGGACGCGGATCACTTGCGGATGACGGTGTTGGTCAGGGTGCCGACGCCGTCGACGGTGACGGACACCTCGTGACCGGGCTTCAGCTCACCGACCCCGGCCGGTGTGCCGGTCAGGATGACGTCGCCGGGCAACAGGGTGGTGAACGAGCTGACGTAGACGACCAGCTCGGTGATGTCGCGCAGCATCAGCGACGTCGAACCGTGCTGCCGCCGCTCACCGTCGACGGTGGTGGTGATCATCACGTCGGACATCTCGGCCACGCTCTGGTGGGTGGTGATCCATGGACCCAGCGGGCAGAACGTGTCGTAGCCCTTGGCCCGGGCCCATTGGCCGTCGGACTTCTGCAGGTCGCGGGCGGTCACGTCGTTGGCCACCGTGTAGCCGAAGATCACCTCGTCCACCCGCTCCGGCGGCACGTCCCGGCAGATCCGGCCGATGACCAGGGCCAGCTCGCCCTCGTACGCCAGCTCCTGCACCGGTTCGGGGTAGATGATCGACTCGTCCGGCCCGATCACGGAGGTGTTCGGCTTGAAGAACAGCAGCGGGACCGCAGGGATCTCGTTGCCGAGCTCGGCGGCGTGGGCGGCGTAGTTGCGGCCGACGCCGACCACCTTGCTCCGGGGGATCACCGGGGCCAGCAGCCGGACGGCCTCCAGCTCGTGCCGCTCCCCGCTCAGCTGGACCGGCATCGACAGCGGGTCCCCGGTCAGGGTGGAGACGGTGTCGGGGTTCTTGCCGCCGTCGGCGGCCAGCTCGACGATGCCGAAGGCCGGGTCGCCACCGGTGGAGAAACGGGCAATGCGCATCTGGTCACCCTATCGACCCGAACCGGCATACTCGCCCGTATGACCGGAGCGGGCGGTAGGAGCGGAAGCGACCAGGCGGAGCGCAGGCACGAGCCGTACGAGGTCGTCGACCTCATCAACGGCAAGCGTCGGGGGGGCCGTCGGACCGACGCCGAGGTCGACTGGGTGATCGACGCCTACACCCGCGGCGCCGTGGCCGACGAGCAGATGTCGGCCCTGGCCATGGCCATCGCCTTCGTCGGTCTGGAACCCGACGAGCTGCAGCGCTGGACCGACGCGATGATCGCCTCCGGCGAGCGGCTGGACTTCTCCGGGCTGTCCCGGCCGACGTCGGACAAGCACTCCACCGGCGGGGTGGGCGACAAGATCACCCTGCCGCTCGCCCCCCTGGTCGCGGCCTGCGGGGTGGCGGTCCCGCAGCTGTCCGGTCGGGGTCTCGGCCACACGGGCGGGACGCTGGACAAGCTGGAGGCCATCCCCGGCTGGCGGGCCGACCTCAGCAACGCCGAGATGCTGGCCCAGCTGGAGTCGGTCGG
>JBMDXL010000618.1:0-2687 GCA_048594465.1 Microlunatus sp.
CGACTGCCGCCCCGGCGGCCCCACACGTCGTCGGCTGACGGAATGTTCGGCCAGGGTGTCGGTCGTGGGCCCGAGAACCCGTCAAACGACGGAAAGTTCGGTCCCGCGGGCCCGCCTCTGCCCCAGAAGCCGTCGACTGACGGAATGTTCGAGCCCGGAGTCCCAGCGCCATCGACGCCCGGTCCCGTACGCGGCCGCAGCTGTCGGAGGGCACCAGTAGCCTTCCGCGGGTGCCCCTGGACTCGTCGCCGGACCACCCGCAGCCGCTGCGGGTCGTGACGTCGGCGGTCCGCGGCTGGATCGACCGGCTCGGGGCGGTCTGGGTCGAGGCCCAGGTGATCGAGGTCAACCGGCGGGCCGGCAGTCGGACGGTCTTCGTGACCATGCGCGACAAGCTGGCCAACGTCTCCGCGTCGGTCACTCTCTCCCCTGCGACCCTCGACGCGGCGGCCGCCCCGCTGACCGAGGGAGCCACGGTGGTGGCCCGGCTCAAGCCCAGCTACTACGAGCAGAACGGCCGCTTCTCCTTCTACTGCGACTCGATCACCCCGGTCGGCGAGGGCCAGCTGCTGGCCCGGCTGGAGCAGACCAAGCGCCTGCTGCAGGCGGAGGGCTTGTTCGAGCGCCACCACAAGTTGCCCCTCCCGTTCCTGCCCCGCGCCGTCGGTCTGATCACCGGCGAGGGCAGCGCCGCGGAGCGCGACGTGGTGGAGAACGCCCGCCGGCGGTGGCCGGCCGTGCAGATCGTCACCCGGTACGCGCTGACCCAGGGCCGCGACGCCGCCGAGCAGGTGATGCGGGCACTGACCGCCCTGGACCGCGACCCGGCCGTCGAGGTGATCGTGGTGGCCCGCGGGGGCGGTTCGCTGGAGGACCTGCTGCCGTTCTCCGACGAGGGTCTGGTCCGCGCCGTCTTCGCCTGTCGTACGCCGGTGGTGAGCGCGATCGGCCACGAGAGCGATCTGCCCATCCTGGACCTGGTGGCCGACCTCCGCGCCTCCACCCCCACCGACGCGGCCAAGCGGGTCGTGCCGGACGTGACCGAGGAGCTGGAGCGCGTGCAGCAGGCCCGGGCCCGCCTGCGTCGCGGCGTGGAGACTCTGGTCCGCCGCGAGCGCGACTGGCTCGGGCACCTGCGCGCGCGCCCGGTGCTGGCCGACCCGGGGGCCAGCTTCGCCCTGCGAGCCACCGAGGTGGGCGAGCTGCGTGGCCGGGCCGAGCGGGCCCTCCGGGCGCGGCTGCGGCAGGAGGTGACCGGGGTCGAGCACGCGCTGGCCCGGGTTCGCGCCATGTCACCCAAAGCCACGCTGGAGCGCGGGTACGCGATCGTCGTCGACGACGACGGCCACGCTGTCGACTCCGCCGGCGAGGTCGAGGTCGGCCAGCCCCTGCTGGCGTACCTGCACGACGGGCAGCTGCGGGTCGACGTCCGCGAGGTCGTCGTCCGCGAGGAAGGAGCACCACTGTGAGTCAGACCTCCCCCGAGGACGAGACCGACGGCGACCGCGAGGACCTGTCCGGGCTGAGCTACGAGACCGCCCGCGCGCAGCTGATCGAGGTGGTCACCCAGCTCGAGTCCGGGGGCGTGCCGCTGGACGAGTCGCTGGCGCTGTGGGAGCGGGGCGAGCGGCTGGCTCAGGTCTGCCAGCGCTGGCTCGACGGCGCCCAGGCCAAGATCGACGCGGCGAAGAGCTGACCGACGTGGCGGTCTCCGACGTCGGTGACGCGGCCTCGGTGTGGGCCGCGGACCGGCGACGGCAACGTTCTCGCTACGGTCCCGCGCCGCTCTGCTCGGCGTGCTGACAAGACCGCTGCGACTGGCCAGGATGAGCGCATGATCCGCTTCCTGCTCTCCCTCGGCATCAGCATCGTGTCGGCCGCCCTCGCGCTGCTCGTCGCCGCCGCCGTGGTGGACGGGGTCCGCGTCCAGGCCGCCGGCTTCGTGGTCGCGGTCCTCGTCTTCGCCGTCGCCCAGGCCCTGTTGTCCCCGTTCGTGTTCAACATCGCCCGCAAGTACGCCTCGGCCGTGCTCGGTGGCATCGGGATCGTGTCCACGATGCTCGCTCTCTTCGTGGCGACGCTGTTCCCCGGGGGTCTGCAGATCCAGGGGGTGACGGCCTGGGTCGTCACCCCGCTGGTGGTCTGGCTGATCACCGCGCTCGGCACCTGGATCCTCGGCGCGCTGGTTATCAAGCGCTGGTGGATGAACCGCGAGCCGAAGTCCGCCGCCAAGCCCACCGCCTAGGTCGCTCCCACCACCCCCGAGCGCCGGGCGCGATCCAGGCTGCTCAGGCGCTGAGCTCGGTCGTCCCGAACCGCCGCCGGTAGTCGCTCGGCGGCACGCCGATCGTGCGACGGAAGTGCTCGCGCAGCACCACCGGCGAGTTGAACCCCACCCGGGCGGCGATCTGCTCGACCGACAGGTCGCTCTCCTCCAGCAGACTCCGTGCGGCCAGGATCCGCTGCTGGGTGAGCCACTTGTGCGGCGTCGCCCCGGTCTCGGCGGCGAACCGCCGGGCGAAGGTCCGTTCGCTCATCATCGCCCGCGCCGCCAGCGACCCGGCGGTGTGCTCGGCGTCCAGGTGCTCCACCACCCAGGTGAGCAGACCACCGAGGCTGTCCTCGCGGCACTGCGGGATCGGGATGTCCACGTACTGCTGCTGGCCGCCGTCTCGTTGCGGCGGGAC
>JBMDXL010000619.1:0-19598 GCA_048594465.1 Microlunatus sp.
TCTGACCAAGGGCAACCTGTCGGCCCACCTGTCCAAGCTCGAGGCAGCCGGGCTGGTCGTCTCGCAGAAGGCGTTCATCGAGCGTCAGCCCCGGACCACCCTGGCCATCACCCCGCTGGGGCGTGCGGCCCGTGCCCGGCACTGGGCGCAGCTGGAGGCCCTGCGCGGACTGGGCCGCTGAGGCGGTCTCGGCCGCTGGACCGGTCCGGGAGCGCGGCGAACCCCTGTTGAATGGCGTCATGATCGACCTGCGCTCCGACACCGTGACCCGCCCCACCCCGGCCATGCGGGAGGCCATGCTCTCCGCCCCCGTGGGTGACGACGTCTATGGCGAGGACCCCACGGTGATCGCGCTGGAGCAGCGCACTGCCGAGCTCCTCGGGCACGAGGCCGGACTGTTCTGCACGACGGGGTCGCTGGCCAACCTGCTCGGCGTCCGGCTGCTGGTCGAGCCGGGCCAGGAGGTCGTCTGCGATGTCGGTGCCCACATCGCCCGGGCCGAGATGGGCGCCCACGCCGCCGTCCACGGACTCACCATGCGGACCGTGCCGTCGCTGAACGGTCTGGTCGACGTCGAGGCGGTCGCCGGGGTGGTGGCGCCGGACGCGGGACCGTACCTGGTCTCGACGGCCGCCGTGGCCGTGGAGAACACCCACAACTTCGGCGGCGGGACCGTCCAGCCGTACGACCGGCTGGTGGCCCTGGGCGAGCTGTGCCGATCCGAAGGGCTCGGCTACCACCTCGACGGGGCCCGGCTGTGGAACGCGCACGTGGCCACCGGGGTCTCGCTGACCGCGTACGGGAGCCTGTTCGACACCGTCAGCGTGTGCTTCTCCAAGGGCCTCGGGGCGCCGGTCGGCTCGGTGCTGGTCAGCTCCGCGGCGCGGATCGCCCAGGCCCGGATCTGGCGCAAGCGGCTGGGCGGGGGGTGGCGGCAGGCCGGCATCCTGGCGGCGGGCGCGCTGCACGCCCTGGACCACCACGTCGACCGGTTGGCCGACGACCACACCGCCGCCGCCGCGTTCGCCACCGCGGTGGCGACGGTTGCCCCGACCGCCGTCGACGTCGCGGCCGTGCAGACCAACATCGTGGTGCTGAACACCGGCGCCGTGCCCGCCACCCAGGTGGCGGCCGCCGCCAAGGAGCAGGGCGTCTGGGTCTCCGCCCTCGGCCCGCGGATGGTCCGCGCCGTCACCCACCTCGACGTCAGCGTCTCCGACGCGCGGACGGCGGGCGAGGTGCTCGGTTCGCTGCTCGCCTGACCGACTCCGTACGGCAGCTCGTCCGCGGCCTGGTCACCCGGACCGAGTTGGCGGAGGGCCCGCGGCCGGGTGACCGTGACACGAGGGTGTCCCACGGGTGCGGGGGCGAGGACGCGGCCACGATCGTTGCGGTCAGGTGACCTCCCGCCGCCGCGGTCGTGCGCGGACGACTGAGTAGGTTGGTCGGCATGCGGATCACACACCTCGGCCGTTCGGCCGTGCTCGTCGAGACCGACGACGCGCGCGTCCTGATCGACCCGGGCAACGACTCGGACGCCTGGCACGGTCTCACCGACCTCGACGCGATCTTGATCACCCACAACCACCCCGATCATGCCGACCCCGAGCAGCTGCCCGGTCTGGTCCAGGCCAATCCCCAGGCCAAGGTCTACGTCGAGCCGTCGATCGTGCTGGCGGAGGAGTCGGGCAGCTTCCCCGAGATCGGCGCCGACGACCTCGCCGCCGGCGAGCAGGTGGTGATCGGTGACCTGCTGGTGACCGCCGTCGGGGGCCAGCACGCCGTCATCCACCGCGACATCCCGCTGATCGGCAACGTCGGCTTCGTGCTGCGCTCCGAGGGGCAGCCGACGCTGTTCCACCCCGGTGACGCGCTGGCCGCCGTCCCCAGCGGCGTGGACATCCTGGCGGTGCCGATGATGGGCCCGTGGGCCGCCATGAAGGAGACCATCGACTTCGTCCGCGAGGTCGGGGCGCTGGAAGGTTTCCCGATCCACGACGAGCTGCTGAACGACCGCGGGCGCGGACTCATCTACGGCCGGGTGGACGCGATGACCAACACCCGGATGACCGACCTGCGGGGTGGGAGCACCCATGAGTTCTGAGTCCGGGGAGACGGCAGCGGGGGCCGAGCGCACCGGCCGTCGGGTCGTGTTCGCCGGTGGGCACGGGCAGATCGCGCTCCTCGCGCAGCGCCGGCTGGCCGCAGAGGGCCACCACCCGGTCGGTCTGATCCGCCGGGCGGAGCACGCCGACGACCTGCTGGCCGTCGGCGCCGAGCCGGTCGTCTTCGACCTGGAGAGCCAGACCGCGGCCGAGCTGGCGGAGATCATCACCGGGGCCGACGCGTTGGTGTTCGCCGCCGGCGCGGGGCCGAACAGCGGCCCGGCTCGCAAGATGACTGTCGACCGGGACGGGGCGATCCTGCTGGCCGACGCCGCCGAGCTGGCCGGTGTCCGCCGCTACGTGGTGATCTCCGCGCTGTCCGCCGACGACTTCGTGGTCGGCTCCGAGGAGGTCTTCCAGATCTACCTGCGGGCCAAGGCCGAGGCTGACGAGATCGTCCGCTCCCGGGACCTGGACTGGACCGTCGTCCGCCCCGGCGGTCTGACCGACGCTGACGCGACGGGGACCGTGCAGGTCGCCGAGAGCACGGGTCGCGGTCAGATCCCGCGCGACGACGTCGCCGAGATCGTCACCCGGCTGGTGGTCGACGGTACCGGCGTACGTCGGCAGTTCGAGGTGATCTCCGGAGACACGCCGATCGCCGACGCCCTCGCCTCCCTCTGACCTGACGAGCTGTCAGCGTCGGTGGTCGCCCGGACCGCCGGCGCTGACGGTACGGCGTCGGGGAGCGAGCTCGACCAGGTACATGGCGGCGAGGATCGCCCCGCCGCCGATGATCATCCGCACGGTCACGCCCTCACCTCCGAAGGCCACTGCGAACGCCGCCGCCCAGACCGGCTCCATGGCCATGATCACCGCGGCGCGGGACGCCTCGACCCGGGCCTGCGCCCAGGTCTGCAGCAGCATGGTCAGGGCACCGGCGATCAGCGCCAGATAGATCACGATGGCCCAGTCGAGCGCGGAGGCGGGCAGCTGGAGCCCACCGGGGGCGGCGGCGATCCCGCAGATCACCGCGATGGTGGCCATCTGCACGACGCTGAGCTGCAGCGCCGTGCCTGGTTCGCTCATCCGGCCCAGGGCGACGATGTGCAGCGCGTAGACGACCGCCGACGCGACGGTCAGCAGCTCGCCGTAGCCGATCGCGAACCCCTGCAGGGACAGCACGCCGAGGCCGGCGGTGGCGAGCACCGAGGCGGCCCAGACGGCGGGCGGGATCCGGGTCCGCAGGATCGCCGCCGAGAGCAACGGGGTCAGCACGACGTACAGACCGGTGAGGAACCCGGACACGCTGGCCGCGGTCTGGGCCAGCCCGAACGTCTGCAGCAGCTGGGCGACGCCGTAGAGGAGCCCGAGCAGCAGACCTCGTCGCAGCGTCGTGCTGGACATCCGCAGCCGGGGTCCGGCGATCACGGCCAGGGCGAGCGTCGCGATGGCGAAGCGGAGCGCCAGCAGGTCGGGGACACCGATCCGGGTGACCACGTCCTTGATCATGAAGAAGGTCGAGCCCCAGGCCGCGGTCCTCGCCAGCAGGGCGAGGAGCGGGCCGAGCTCCTCCCGGCGGACGGCCACTGGTGAACCGATCCGGCTAGACGACGTACAGGGTGATCGTCGAGCCCTTCGGAGCCTCGCTCTTGGCGCTCGGCTTGGAGTAGACCACGTAGCCGACGCCGATGTAGTTGACCGCCACCGGCTGGACCTTCGTCTTGAAGCCGACGGCCTCCATCGCCTTCTTGGCCGCGTCGACGCCCATGCTGCGAACGTTCGGGATGGTGACCATCACCGGCCCGAGCGACTCCTTGACGGTGACGGTGTCGCCCTTCACGCCGGTGCCCTTGGCGGGGGACTGGGCGATGACCGTGCCCTTGGCCACGGAGTCGGAGTTGGCGGTGGTGAGCTTGACCTTGAAGCCGGCCTTGGTCAGCGCGGCCTTGGCCGCTGCGGCGCTCTTGCCGGTGTAGTCGGTGATCTTGATCGGCTGCGGTCCCCGGGACACGGTCAGCTCGACCGTCGAGCCGGACTTGAGCTTGGCGCCGGGCGCGTACGAGGCGCTGATCACCACGCCCTTGGCGGCCGAGGCCGAGTAGCTCTGGGAGACCGTGCCGAGCTTCAGGTTGGCCTCCGTGATCGCGGCGGCAGCAGCGGCCTGGCTGAGACCGACCACCTTCGGCATCGCGTACCGCTCCGGTCCCTTCGAGACCACGGCGGTGATCGAGCCGCCGTCGGGCACCTTGGTGCCGGCGACCGGCTCGGTGTCGATCACCAGCCCGGGCGCCACCGTCTCGGAGAACTCGTCCACGAAGTCGATCTGCAGCCCCTCCTGCTGGGCGACGGTGGCCGCCTCGGTCTGGGGGAGAGCGGACAGGGTCGGGGTGGCGGTGAACCGGCCCTCGGTCAGGTACCAGCCGGCCAGGGCCGCGACCGCGGTCAGCATCAGCACCAGCAGCACGATCAGCCAGCCCCGTCGGCGGCGGGCGCCCTCGCGGTCACGCCGCGACGCCAGCCGGTCGCCGGAGACCCAGGTGGGCACCGGGTTGTAGGACGACTCGCCGGCGGCGGCGCCGGGCACCGCGGGCGGCGGGGCGTCGCGGACCGTGGGGGGCGAGGTCGGGGTCAGACCACGCTGCTGCACGATCCGCGGCGGGCCGACCGGAGCCGACCCGGCCGGGGGGACCAGCTGGGTGATCTCGACGTTCGGGTCCACACCGGGCGGCAGTGCCGCGGCCAGGTCGGAGCGCTGCAGGACGCTCAGGTCCTGGGTCAGCTCCGGGTCGTCGGGCAGACCGTCGCGCAGGGCCACCCGCACCCGGCGCACCTGGGACAGGAACACCTTGCCGTCGTGCGGCCGGGCGTCGGGGTTGCGGGCGGTGGCACCGGTCACCAGCGCGTCCAGGTAGGGCGGGATGGGACCGGCCGTGCGGAACTGCGACGGCGGTGGCACGTCGTTGTGGACGTGCGCGTACGCGACCTGGATCGGGGTGTCGCCGACGTGCGGCTTGCGCCCGGTGAGCATCTCGAACAGCACCACACCCGCGCTGTAGACGTCGGAGCGCGGACCGGCCCGACCGGACAGGACGAGCTCCGGCGGCAGGTAGGACACGGTCCCGATCAGCAGCCCCTGGGTCGCGGTCGAGGTCTGGGCCGAGATGGCCTTGGCCAGGCCGAAGTCGACGACCTTGATCTGCCCGCGCTCGGTCAGCAGCACGTTCTCCGGCTTGACGTCTCGGTGCACCAGACCGGCCTCGTGGGCCGCGGCCAGGGCGCCGAGCACCGGCTCGATGATGTCCAGGGCGCGCTCGGGCGGCAGCGGTGCCTCGTGGTTGAGGACGTCGCGCAGGGTGCGGCCCTCGACGTACTCCATCACGATGTACGGGCGGCCGTCGTCGTGACCCTGGTCGAAGACCGAGACCACGTTGGGGTGCGAGAGCCGGGCGGCCGAGCGAGCCTCGTGGTCGAACTTCCGGGCGAACTCGGCGTCGTCGCCCAACCCGATGTGCATCACCTTGACCGCGACGGTCCTGGTCAGGCGGATGTCGGTGGCGATGTAGACGGTGGCCATGCCGCCGCGGGCCAGCCGGTGGGTGATCTGGTAGCGACCGTCGAGCAGCTGACCCACCAGGGGGTCACCGACACTCGTCATGGTCACGCCTGCTCCGAACACGCTTGGGGGAAGTCGGCCCCCTGCCGGATGACACGGTGGCCTCCGGCCGAGTCTAGGCACGGGTGGGGGCGGGTCCGGGGATGCCGCGCCGAGGGGCTGCGCAGGTCAGTCGATGCGTCCGGCGCTGGTCGAGGAGGCCTCCGCGTAGCGCCGGACCGGGATCCGACCGGCCCCGCGAGCCAGTCGACCGGCCCGTACGGCGTGCCGCATCGCCTCGGCCATGGCCACCGGTCGCTCGGCCCGGGTGACCGCCGAGGCCAGCAGCACGGCGTCGCACCCGAGCTCCATGGCCAGCGCGGCCTCGGACGCGGTGCCGATCCCGGCGTCCAGGATCACCGGCACGCCCGCCGCCTCGACGATGAGCTCGATGTTGTGCGGGTTGCGGATGCCCAGCCCGGAACCGATCGGGGCCCCCAGCGGCATCACCGCCGCGCAGCCCGC
Source organism: Microlunatus sp. (assembly GCA_048594465.1). Classification (GTDB taxonomy): domain Bacteria; phylum Actinomycetota; class Actinomycetes; order Propionibacteriales; family Propionibacteriaceae; genus Microlunatus. Next base: position 6,226 of record JBMDXL010000619.1, read on the forward strand.
CGCCTCGAGCTTGCGGGCCAGGATCGGGTCGTCGTTGGTGTACGGCAGCACCACGAAACCGTCGGCGACCAGCCGCTCGGCGGCGTCCAGCAGCTCGATCGGGTCGGGCAGCAGGGTGATCTCGTCGGCGATCACCTCGAGCTTGACCCAGTCGGTCTCCAGGGCCTCCCGGGCCAGCTGCGCGGTCAGCACCGCCTCAGCCGCGGAGTAGCAGCCCGCCGTGTTCGGCAGCACCGCGATGCCGTGCCGGTCCAGCACGTCCAGCACCGACCCCGGGGCGCTCGGGTCGACCCGGCGCATGGCCACCGTGGTCAGCTCGGTGCCGGACGCCAGCAGCGCGGCCTCCATCACCGCCAGGCTGGGGGCACCGCCGGTGCCCATCACCAGCCGCGACGTGAACGAGCGACCGGCGATCACCAGCGGGTCGCCCGCGTCCGCGGTCGCCGCCTCATCGCGTACGCCGGCCGTCGGCTCAGCCACCCTGCACCGCCGTGACGATCTCCACCCGGGCTCCTTCGGTCAGGGCCGTCTCGCTCAGCCGGGCGCGCGGCACGACCGACCCGTCGACCGCCACCGCGACCCCGCGGCGGGGGGTGTCGTCCCCACCGCCGACGACCGCGGTCAGCCGGGTGCCGGGCGGCACCTCGCGCTGCTCACCGTTGACGAAGATCAGCATCAGCGTGCTCCTCGGCTCGTCGCCACCACGTCGAACCGGTCGGGGCTGAAGGGGGCGGCCACCTCGAGCACCCGGTCGTGCAGGACCAGCTCGGCCACCACGTCGGCGGTGATCGCGGTCAGCAGCACCCCGTTGCGGTGGTGACCGGTGGCCAGCACCAGACCGGCCAGGACGCTGCGGCCGAGCAGCGGCGCGTTGTCCGGGGTCCCGGGCCGGTAGCCGACAGAGGTCTCTGCGAGCACGTACTCCGCACTCATCGGCACGGCCAGCCGGGCGTCGCGCAGCAGCTCGTACACCCCGCCCGCGGTGACGCGGGGGTCGAAACCGAGCTCCTCGGTGGTCGCGCCGACCACCACCTCCCGGCCGCCGTCCCGGGGGACCAGGTAGATCTCGGTGCCACGGGTGAAGGCCCGGACGACGACCCCGGGCTGGGGGAAGCGACCCGGGTCGAGCCGGAGGATCTGCCCCTTGACGGGGCGGACCGGGACCGGCGGGATCCCGGTGACCTGGCCCGCCCAGGCGCCGTTGGCCAGCACCACCGTCGGTGCGGTCAGCGTCGAGCCGTCGGCCAGGACCACGCCGGTGACCCGGTCGGCCGCGCTGGTGACCTGGTGGACGAACCCGGGGACGGCCCGGACGCCGGCGCGGTCGCCGGCCACGGTCAACGCGGCGAGCAGCTGCCGGTTGTCGCAGCTCGCGTCGCCCGGCACCAGCAGTCCCGCTCTGACGGTGGGGGCGAGCAGCGGCTCGACCGTGCGGGCCTCCCGGCTGGTCAGCCGACTGGACTCGAGGCCGAGCTTGCCCAGGTAGGTGGCCAGGGTCGCCATCCGGGCGGCATCATCGGCGTCGTACGCGATCGACAGGGTCGGACCGGAGCGGAAGCCGCTGGGCCGGCCACTGGCCTCGGAGACCTCGGCGGCGAAGGACGGGTAGCGCCGCATCGAGGCCAGGTTGAGGCCGAGCAGCCGCTCCTCGGTGAAGGTGGTCTCGGTGACCGGTGCGAGCATCCCGGCCGCCACCGTGGACGCCGCGGCGGCGGTCTCGCCGACGACCACCACCACGTCCAGACCGGCCGCGGCCAGCCGCCAGGCCGAGGCCCGACCCATCAGCCCGCCACCGATCACCACCACGTCGGCGGTCGTGGGCTGCGTCTGGGTCATGTCCGTCAGTCTAGGAACCCCGAGCAGGTTCGCCCGCGCTCGGTAGGGTCGCGGACATGACGGCTCTGATGGGACTGCAGGCGCGCCTGCGCCTGGCCCGGCTCTACCTGTGCACCGACGCACGGGCCGACCGGGGTGACCTGGCCGAGTTCTGCGAGGCGGTGTTCGCCGGCGGGGTGGACATCCTGCAGATCCGGCAGAAGGACATGGACGCCGACGAGGAGCTCGAGGCGCTGCAGGTGGCACGGCGGGCCGCCGAGCGTCACCAGGCCCTGGTCTGCGTCAACGACTCGGCCCCGCTGGCCGAGCGGTTCTCGGCCGACGTGCTGCACCTGGGCCAGACCGACGGCTCGTCGCGTCGGGCCCGTCGGCGGCTGCACCGGTGGGCCATGATCGGCCGCTCCACCCACGCCCCGGAGCAGACCGACCGGGCCATCGCCGACGACGACGCCGACTACTTCTGCGTGGGGCCGGTGTACGCGACGTCGACCAAACCCGACTACGAGCCGGTCGGGCTGGACCTGGTCCGCTACGCCGCTCGGGTCGCACCGCCGCACGATCTCGCCGCCAAGCCGTGGTTCGCCATCGGTGGCATCGACGAGGGGAACCTGGACGACGTTCTGGGGGCCGGAGCCCGCCGGGTCTGCGTGGTCCGCGCCCTCACCCTGGCCGACGACCCCGAGGCGGCGGCCCGCTCGCTGAGCACCCGGCTCCGCGAGGCGTGGCGAGCCGACCCGGCGATGGAGCAGTTCAGCCTGGGGGCCGCCGGCTTCACCGGTCCGACCCGGTGAGGTCCCCGGTACCGGCGTGAACCGCACCCTCGCCAAGGTCGGCGGCATCCTCACCGCCGTCGCCGTGCTGCTGGTGCTGGTGTACGCGCTGCAGGCAGGCGGCGGCGTCCCGTCCGCGGGGCCCTCCGCCGGTGCGTCCGCGACCGCCACCGGTGCGGAGCAGTCGGCGACGACCCGGTCGCCGCGACCCGCCCGGTCCACGCCCGCCCACGGAACGAGCGGCCGGCCCACCGGGAGCGATGGGCTGGGTGTCGTCCGGCTGGCCGACCTGCCCCCGCAGGCCCGCCGCACGGTGGCCCTGATCGACGCGGGCGGACCCTTCCCGTACGCCAAGGACGGCGCGACGTTCAACAACTTCGAGGGCGTGCTGCCCCGACAGGGTCGCGGCTACTACCGGGAGTACACGGTCCCCACCCCGGGGGAGCGGGATCGCGGCGCCCGCCGGATCGTCACCGGCGACCGGGACCGCGAGCTGTTCTACACCGCGGACCACTACGAGACGTTCGTCCGGGTGCAGCGATGAGCGAGCCGACCGCGCTGACCGCGGGGCGGGGCGGGATCTACCGGGTGATCGCGGCGCCGGAGACCGTCGAGGCCGAGCTGGTGGCCGCTGGCTGGCGGGTGGCGGTGGTGCCGGAGGTGGCCCGCACCCGCGACTTCTACGCGTCGGTGCGGGCCGGTCTGGACCTGCCGGGCTGGACCGGGGCCAACCTCGACGCGCTCTGGGACGTGCTCACCGACCTGACCGCGCCGACCGCCCTGGTCTGGCGGGGCCACGCCACGTTCGCGGTCGCGCGCCCGGATCCCTGGCGCCGGATCCTGGCGGTGCTGGAGGAACGGGCGGCTCAGCAGCCCCCGTTCGCGGTCGTACTCGCCTGAGCCGCCGCCTCCCGCCGCCGACGTCGACGCCGCCAGGAACGGGACAAACGGGGGGCTCGATCGGCCCGGGGGGCCCGACACGCCACGCGCCGCCCGTTGAACCACGGGTTTGTCCCGTCTGCGGCCGAGACGAGCGGGCGTCGCGACGGGGGAGCTCAGGTGTCGCGGTGGACCGCCGCCGCGGCCAGGGCGGTGAGGCCCTCCCGCCCCGCCGGGCTGACCTCTGGTCCGGCCAGGGCCGCCACCGCCTCGTCGTAGCAGGTGGCGATCATCGTCTCGACCGACGCGTCCGCGCCGCAGCCGACGATGACTTGCTGCAGCGCCGCCACGCCGTCGGCGTCCAGGGCGGGATCGCCCAGCCGCTCGGTCAGCAGCCGCCGCCCGGCCTCGTCGGTGCGGGCCAGGGTGGCGGCGATCAGCACCGTCCGCTTCCCCTCGCGCAGGTCGTCACCGACCGGCTTGCCGGTCAGCTCCGGGTCACCGAAGACCCCGAGCAGGTCGTCGCGGAACTGGAAGGCACGGCCGAGCGGTGAGCCGTACGCGGCCAGGGTGTCCAGCAGGGCGGGGGACCCGCCGCCGATCACGGCGCCCAGCTGGGCCGGCCGGTAGACGGTGTAGCGCGCCGACTTGTACTCCACCACCCGGTTGGCGGCGCGCAGCTCGGACTCCAGGTCGGAGCCCAGCGCCAGCGACTGGGCGCCGACGTCCAGGTACTGCCCGCAGGTCACCTCGGTCCGCATCGCCTGGGCGACGGCCTGGGCCCGGGGGACCGCCGCCGCGGGCAGACCGGCCCGCTCCAGCATCTCCACCGACCACATCACCAGCAGGTCGCCGAGCAGGATGGCCCCGGCCCGACCGAAGACCTCCGGATCGCCGAGCCGGCCGTCGGCGACGTGCCGCTGCTCGAGCGCGCGGTGGGCGGACGGGTCGCCGCGACGGGTGTCCGAGCCGTCCATCACGTCGTCGTGCACCAGGGCGCTCCCGTGCAGCAGCTCCAGGCTCGCGGCCGCCTCCAGCAGGGCGTCGGTGGCCCCGACCGGCCCGTCCGCGTCGGCCGCGGCCACGTAGCCCCAGGCGCAGAACGCGGGTCGCAGCCTCTTGCCCCCGGCGAGCAGCCGGGTGGCCAGGTCGACCAGGGTGCCGACCTCGGGCTGCAGCTCGCTCAGCCGGCCCCGCTGCTCCTCCAGGAAGGCGGTGATGCGGTCCTGGACCGCCGACCGGAACGGCCCGCCGAGAGGGTGACCGGGGTCCAGCAACAGCAGGGCATCGGGGGCGTCGACCACATGCTGAGCCTACGGAGGCGGTGGGGCACCCGTGGTTAGGGTGGCGCCCATGGTCGGTCGGCTCCCGTACGCGTCACGTCCGCCGACCGTCGACGAGCTGCTCGCGACCGGCGACCGGCCGCTGTTCTCCTTCGAGCTGTTCCCGCCCAAGGACGACGACCAGGCGCGGGTGCTCTGGGACACCGTACGGCGGCTGGAGGCGCTGGCGCCGGACTTCGTCTCGGTCACCTACGGAGCCAGCGGCTCGACCCGGGACCGGACCATCGACGTCACCCGGGCCATCGCCGAGCACACCACGCTGCGGACCATGGCCCACCTGACCTGCGCCAGCCAGTCCCGGGACCGGCTCCGGCGGGTGGTGGGCGCGTACGCCGACGCCGGCATCCGCCACATCCTGACCATCCGCGGTGACATGCCCGGCGGACCGACGCAGCCGTGGGTGCGCGAGCCCGACGGGCTGGCCAACGCCACCGAGCTGGTCGAGCTGGTGGCGGCCCTGGGGGACTTCAGCATCGGCGTCGCGGCCTTCCCCGATCTGCACCCCGAGCGCAAGGACGCCGCCCTGGACGCCCGGCTCCTGGTGGAGAAGCAGCGGGCCGGGGCGGGCTTCGCCATCAGCCAGCTGTTCTTCACCGCCGAGCGCTACTTCGAGCTGGTCGACCGCGTGCGGTCGCTGGGCTCGGACCTGCCGATCATCCCCGGCATCATGCCGGTCACCCGGCTGAGCCAGATCCGGCGGTTCGCCGAGCTCTCCGGCGCCGACCTGCCCGGCTTCGTGGTGGACCGGCTGAACGCGGCCGGCGACGACCCGGCCGCCGTCCGTCGGGTCGGGGTCGAGCTGGCCACCGAGCTCAGCCGTCGGCTGCTGGAGGGCGGGGCGCCGGGTCTGCACTTCATCACCATGAACCGGTCGACCGCGACGCTGGAGATCCTGGCCGGTGTCGAGACGCTGAGCCGGACGCGCTGAGACCGTACGGCGACGGTCCGGAACACCGGACCGCCCGCCGACCGGGCGTCAGGCGAGATCGCGCCGCCAGAGCGGGTCGGGACCGAGATCCAAGGTGACCAGCCGCTGGGTGGGTCGGGTCAGCGCCACGTAGAGGGAGCGGAGTCCGCCCGCGGACTCGGCCACGATCGTGTCCGGGTCGACGACCAGCACCCCGTCGTACTCCAGCCCCTTGGCCTGCAGCGCGGTCACCACGACCACGCGCTCGTCCGGTCCGCCGGGGACGTCCTGCAGCGCACGCTGCACCGCGTCCAGCCGCGACGGCGGGGCCACCACCCCGACCGTGCCCTCGACCGCGGCCAGCAGGGCGCCGGTGGCGTCGCGGACGCCGTCGCCCAGATCGGCGGCGGTACGCAGCTCCGGCGCGATCCCGGTGGAGCGGACCGCCTGCGGCAGGTCGGCCTCCGGGTAGGCGTGCACCACGACCTTCGCGGCCAGGTCGAACACCTCGGCCGGCGAGCGGTAGTTGGTGCTCATCCGGAAGCGACGGATGGGAGCGCTGCCCACCAGCTCGGCGAGCGCGCGCTCGGTCTCCCGGGCGTCCGGCCAGGAGCTCTGGGCCGGGTCGCCCACGATGGTCCAGCTCGCACTGGGACCGCGACGGCGCAGCATCCGCCACTGCATCGGGGTGATGTCCTGCGCCTCGTCGACCAGGATGTGGGCGAACGTGTCGTGCGGGGTGGCGAACGGGTCGACCTCCCGCTGCGGGGCCAGCCGCTCCATCGTGGTGACCAGCTCGTTGACCTCGGCGTCGTCGTCCAGGAACAGCGAGATCTCGCGCTCCTCCGGCTCCGGCAGCGGACCCAGCCGGTGCACCAGCTCGTCCAGCAGGGCGGCGTCGGCGATGGTCCAGGAGCGGGCGTCGGGCCGCTCTCGGAACGAGGCGCTCAGCAGCTCCGCGTCCTCGGGTGTCAGGATGCCGGCGGTCAGTCGCTCGGTCAGCGTGCGCGAGGCCAGGCGAGCCAGCGCGTCGGTCGCGTCGACCCGGGGCCACCAGGCGTTGGTGAAGACGGTGAAGGCGGCGCTGTCGGTGACCTTCTCGTCGAACTCGTCCCGCTCCAGGTCGATGTCGCCCCGCTTGCGCCACAGGGCGTTGAGCAGCGCCTTCTCGGCGGGTTCGCGACCCGCGTTGAGCTTGGTGTGGCTGAGCACGTCGGCCCGGATCCGGCTCAGCTCGTCGGCCCGCAGCCGGAGCGCGTCGCCCTGCAGCGTGACGAACAGCTCCAGCGGCACGTCCTGCCAGGGCTCGTTGACCAGCCGCTTGAGCACCGCGACCATCCGCAGACTGCCCTTGAGCGTGGCCACGGCGGCGCTGTCCGTACGCTCGCCGCGCAGGTCCACCACGTCGGCGGCGACCCCGCCGATCGAGCGCAGGGTGACCGCGTCCTCGCCGAGGGAGGGGAGCACCCGCTCGATGTAGTTCATGAACACCTGGCTCGGCCCGACGACCAGCACCCCGCCGTTCTCGAACCGGCGGCGGTGGGAGTAGAGCAGGAACGCCGCCCGGTGCAGCGCGACGACGGTCTTCCCGGTGCCGGGTCCGCCGGAGATCAGGGTGAAGCCCTGCCACGGTGCGCGGATGGCCTCGTCCTGCTCGGCCTGGATGGTGGCCACGATGTCGCGCATCTGCGGACCCCGGGCCCGGCTGAGGGCGGCCATCAGGGCGCCCTCGCCGACGACCACCAGGTCGGCGTCGGCGCCGTCGCCGAGCAGGTCGTCCTCGATCCCGATCACCCGGTCGCCGGAGCAGCGCAGCACCCGGCGGCGGACCACGTCCATCGGGTTGACCGGGGTGGCCCGGTAGAAGGGCTCGGCGGCCGGAGCGCGCCAGTCGATCACCAGCGGCTCGTAGTCGGCGTCGCGGACCCCGATCCGGCCGACGTAGCGGATCTCGCCGTCGGTGCGGTCCAGCCGGCCGAACACCAGACCCTCGTGCTCGGCGTCGAGGACGGCCAGCCGCTTGGCGGCCTGGAACGCGAACACGTCGCGCTCGTACAGGCCGGTGCCGTCCTCCTCACGGACGAAGCTGCCGCGATCGGACTTGTAGAGGTCGGCCCCCTGGTCGGCCACCTGCTGGGCGGAGCGGGTGGCCTCCGCGAGCCGGGAGTAGACCAGATCGACGTGCGCCTGCTCGACGGCCAGCTCCTGCTCCAGCGTCGATTGCTTCAAGAAAGAACCTGGCCTCACTGCGGGACTGCCGAAAACGGACGACTCACTCTACTCGTGCCCCGGGTGGAGTTGGAGCAGCCTCAGCCGCAGATCAGCAGACTCAGCCGATCAGGTCGTGGACCGCGTACGACGCCAGCGCCCCGGAGAGCACGGTGGCCGCCGGGCTGTTGCCGGCCGGGGACCAGGGGCCGGCCAGCAGCAACCGGTCCAGCCCGCTGCGGACCGGGGGGCGGTCCAGCCAGCTGTCGAAACCGCGCCAGGCGGCTCCGGCGCCGGGGTCGGGACGGCGCCGCTGCCAGTCGTGCACCGAGTGCAGCGTCCCGGCGGTGACCGGGCGCCGGTAGGTGACGGTCGGCACCCCGTCGGCGTCCAGCACGATCGTCTCCTCGACCCGGCCGCGGGACCAGTCGTCGGTGGCCGGTCGCAGGTCGTGGCTGACCACCGGTGCCGTCGCCGGGGTCAGACGACGCAGATGACGTCGCAGGGTCCGGGCCCGGAAGCGCGGGAGGCCGGCCGCCGGCAGCTGCCACGGGTCGGCGGTCCAGATCACCGCGGCCGCCTCCAGCCGCTCGTGGGTGGTGACCACCCCACGGGTCCGGCCCTGGTCCAGGTCGAGCACGTCCACCCGCTCGTTCAGCCGGACGTCGACCCGACGGACGCGGGCGCGCTCGATCAGCGCGTCGACCAGGGTGGAGCTGCGGCCGGTGCGGTCCCGGTGGTCGTCGACGCAGTCCGACTGCAGCGTCCAGCGTCCGAACCGTCGCTCGATGGACTGCGACACGGCGCACCAGGCGGGCGTGCTCGCCGGGTCGCCGCCCTGGCGGTAGGCGCCCGCCCGCAGCACGGCCGCGAGGTGGGGGTGGTCGATCTCCTCGGCCAGGTCGGCCACGGTCCGGTCCTGCTGGATCCGTCGACGGACGGGGCCGGTCAGCTCGGCCTTGCCGGTCAGCTCGGCCTCCCAGCCCAGCTTGCGGACCGTCTGCCAGACGTCGTCCAGCTGGTCGACCAGGCGCCGCCACCGGTCGGCCACCGCGGTGCCGTACGCCTGCTCGTGCACGGCGAACAGCTCGCCCCGGTCTGTCGGCCACAGCAGCTCGGCGCCGTCGGCGAACACGTACCGGGCCGGCTCGGCCGCCGACAGCGCGACCGCGGACCGGTCGAACTCCTCGGCCAGGGTCCGGCCGCTCTTGCGGAACAGGTCCCGCCACGGGGCCGGGAACTCCAGCACCGGCGGGGCGTCGTCCAGGACCACGCCGGCGCCCGCGATCTCCTCGGTCCGGGAGGCCCAGCGGCCGCCCAGCCGGTCGGTGGCCTCGTACAGCCGGACCGGGTGGCGCGCCTTGGCCAGCCGCAGGGCGGCGGCCAGACCGGCCAGCCCACCGCCGACCACGACCACCGGCGGCCCGTCGCCCGTCCGCCGGGCCCTCGTCGTCGCCGTCACAGTCGGTCAGCGTAACGGCGACGGACCGCGGTGCGTCGCCGCCGGGGACCGGTCGCGGGCCCACCCGGCTCGTCCGGGGTCGTTACGCTGCGCCCGTGCAGATCGCCGTGACCGGATCCATCGCCATGGACCACCTGATGACCTTCCCGGGCCGCTTCGCCGAGTCGCTCGTGGTCGAGCACCTGGACAAGATCTCGCTGAGCTTCCTGGTCGAGGACCTGCAGATCAAGCGGGGCGGGATCGCCCCCAACGTGTGCTTCGGGCTGGCCGCGCTGGGGTTGAACCCGCTGCTGGTCGGCTCGGTGGGGGAGGACTTCGGTGAGTACCGCGCCTGGCTCGACCGGCACGGCGTGCTGACCTGGCCGGTGCACGTCTCCGAGACCAAGCACACCGCCCGCTTCGTCTGCACCACCGACGCCGACAACGCCCAGATCGGCTCCTTCTACACCGGGGCGATGGCCGAGGCCCGGCAGATCGAGCTGGCCCCGATCGCGGCGAAGGTCGGCGGTCTGGACCTGGTGATCATCTCGCCGAACGACCCCGAGGCGATGCAGCGGCACACCGACGAGTGCCGCTCCCGGGGCTACCGGTTCATCGCCGACCCCTCCCAGCAGATGGCCTGGCTGGACGGCCCGGAGATCATCCGGCTGATCGACGGGGCCGACTTCCTGTTCTCCAACGACTACGAGGACACCCTGATCACCCAGAAGACCGGCTGGTCGCACGAGGAGATCGGGTCCCGGGTCGGCGTCCGGGTGATGACGCGCGGCCGTCGCGGCGCCCGGGTCGAGGTCGCCGGGCAGGAGCCGATCGAGGTCCCGATCGCGCAGGAGACGGCCAAGCGCGACCCCACCGGTGTCGGCGACGCCTTCCGGGCCGGGTTCATCGCCGGGCTGTCCTGGGGTGTCTCGCTGGAGCGCTGTGCGCAGATCGGCTCGATGCTGTCCGCGTACGCGGTCGCGGTGGTGGGCACCCAGGAGTACCGCTTCAACTCCTCCTTCGGTCGGCGGTTCGCCGAGGCGTACGGCGACCAGGCGGCCGACGAGCTCGCACCCCATCTGGCCGGTCTGCGGCTGTGACGACCCCGGCGGGCAGCGGGACGGGCGCCTCCCCGCGGCTGGTGATCACCTACTGCACCCAGTGCCGGTGGCTGCTGCGCGCTGGCTGGGTGGCTCAGGAGCTGCTGACCACCTTCACCACCGATCTGGGGGAGGTCGCGCTGCGACCGGGGACCGGCGGGGTGTTCACCGTCGAGCTGGACGGCGAGCTGCTGTGGGACCGGTCCCGCGACGGCGGCTTCCCCGAGATCCCGCCGCTCAAGCGGCTGGTCCGGGACCGGATCGCCCCGGGGCGGTCCCTGGGGCACTCTGATTCCTGACGGCCGCTCTGTTTGACGGCGCTGCTCGCGGGCTTGCGCGGCGCCAGAAGATCTGTCGGTTGCGCGTGGCCCTGGCTAGGCTCCCGAGCATGAGCGACGAGACCGCACCCGAGCCCTTCACCCCCGTCGACGAGAGCTGGGAGCGGGCGCTCTGCGTGGTCGCGCACCCCGACGACCTCGAGTTCGGGGCGGCCGCGGCGGTGGCGCGCTGGACCGAGCAGGGCAAGACGGTCGTGTACGCCATGGTCACCAGCGGCGAGGCCGGGATCGACGGGATGCACCCGGACGAGTGCCGGGTGGTCCGGGAGGCCGAGCAGATCGAGTCCGGGCGGATCGTCGGGGTCGACGTGGTCGAGTTCCTCGGTCAGCCGGACGGCGTGCTGGAGTACGGCGTCGCCCTGCGGAAGGTGATCTGCGCCGCGGTCCGTCGGCACCGTCCGGAGATCGTCATCACCAACAACTTCCGCGCCACCTGGGGCGGCAGCTCGCTCAACCAGGCCGACCACATCGCCGTGGGGATGGCCACCCTGGACGCGGTCCGCGACGCCGGCAACCGCTGGGTGTTCGCCGACCAGCTGACCGACGGGCTCGAGCCCTGGGGCGGGGTGCGCCAGGTTTGGGCTGCGGGGTCGCCGGAGGGCAAGCACGCCGTCGAGACGACGGCCACCTTCGATCAGGGCGTGGCGTCACTCGAAGCCCACCGCGCCTACATCGACGGTCTGGGCTGGGAGTTCTTCGACCCCCGCGAGTTCCTGGAGGGTGGCGCCCGCCCCGCCGGTACGCGCCTGGGGGTCCCCCTGGCGACCTCGTTCGAGGTCTTCTCGATGGGCTGGGGTGAGTGACCGGTTCGTGACCTGCCGGAACGGCGTCGCAACGTTCCGATCACGAACGACGCGCCGCGAGGTCGGTGCTCGACCCACTGTCGGCGGTGCCGTGTAGCGTATGTCCTGGTTCGAACGCGAATTCGATTCAGGACTTGGGGAAGACCTGCGTCGACGAGTCGTTCGGGCTGACGCAGTGATTCGCGCCTGCGTGCCCGGGCTGGCCCCGGCACACACGGACCTCGACCCCCGTGCGTGCCGGGCCTCCCGATGGGCCCCTCCCGGCTGATGCCGAGTCGCGTCGCCGGGTCTCGGTTGCGCCGCTCCCGATAGCCTCACAGCTGAGCCAGTCACCGAGGAGGACGAAGTGCCGGACCCGCGTCGCCGCCGATCCGTCTCGCAGACGCATCTGGACACCCTGCTCACCGCACAGCTGGCCGCCTGGTCGACCGACCACGCCGGCCGTGACGTGGTGGACCTCGGAGGCGGGACCGGCGGGATGGCGATGGACCTCGGCGCCGAGGGCTACCGGGTGCGCGTGGTCGATCCCAGCCCGGACGCCCTCGCCGCGCTGGAGCGCCGCACTGCCGAGCGGGGACTCGTCGACCGGGTCAGCGCCGTCCAGGGCGACGCGACCGAGCTGGTGGATCTCATCGGGGCCGAGAGCGCGGACCTGGTGATCTGCCACAAGGTGCTGGAGGTGGTGGAGGATCCCGGGCAGGCGCTGGCCGCCATCGCCCAGGTGCTCCGTCCGGGTGGCGCGCTCAGTCTCGTGGTGGCCCAGCGGCATGCGGCCGTCCTCACCCAGGCGCTGGCCGGCCATCTCGTCCAGGCCCGCCGGATCTGGAACGACCCCTCCTGGTTCGACCGCGAGCGCGTGCTCCGTACGGTCGAGGCGGCGGGTCTGGAGGTGCGTGCGACCCACGGGGTCGGCGCGGTGTCGGCCCACGTGGCGGAGTCGGTGCTGGCCTCCGGGCCGGGCGGGCACGCGGAGCTGCTGGAGCTGGAGACCGAGGTGGCGACCGACCCCGCGTTCCAGGCCCTCGCCCCGCACCTGCACGTGTTCGCCGTCAAACCCTGACGTCGGCCGGCGTCGCCCCGGGGACCAGTGGTGACGCAGGAATAGAACCTGTGTACGATAAGGGCGTGACCGGCCGGATCATCATGCACGTCGACATGGACGCGTTCTACGCCTCCGTTGAGCTGCGTCAGCGGCCGGATCTGCGCGGCACACCGGTGATCGTCGGCGGCTACCCGCGCGGCGTGGTGCTGTCGGCGACGTACGAGGCACGGGCCTTCGGCGTCCGTTCGGGGATGGCGTCGGCCCAGGCGATGCGGCTGGCCCCGAACGCGACCTTCCTCAGTCCGGACTTCGACGCGTACAGTGCGGTCTCGGCGGGCATCGGGGCGGTGTTCCGCTCCGTCACCTCGGTGGTCGAGGCCGCCTCCATCGACGAGGCGTATCTGGATGTGACCGGGTCGCGCCGGATGTTCGGCACACCCGTGGAGATCGGGGAGTACGTGCGCGCGGTGGTCGCCGACGAGCAGCAGATCTCCTGCTCCGTGGGCATCGGCCCGACCAAGTTCGTGGCCAAGGTCGCGTCCAAGCAGGCGAAGCCGGACGGCCTGGTCGAGGTGCCCCCGGACGGGGTGACGGCGTTCCTGCACCCCCTGCCGGTGGAGGAGATGTGGGGCGTGGGGGCGAAGACGGCCGAGCGGCTGCACAACCTCGGCATCACCACCGTCGGCGACCTGGCCCACACCCCCCG
>JBMDXL010000062.1:0-1684 GCA_048594465.1 Microlunatus sp.
GGTCGGACCCCGGGAGTCCAGCAGCCGCTCGTCGGTGGTGGTCGGCAGGACCTGGTCCTCGCTGCGCATCACCGGGCCCTGGAAGAACCGGGCCCGGCGACCGCTGCGGACGACCTGCTCGGGCTTGCTCGACGTCCTGTCCTCGCTCACACCGGCGACCTTAGCCGGGCCTCGGAGCACCGCCCGGAGCGTGTCAGCCCAACCAGGCGAGCAGGGCGTCGCGGCACCGGTGGACCTCGGCGGCCGGGCAGAACTCGTCGTCGGCGTGCGCCTTGCTCGGGTTGCCCGGACCGAAGTTGACCGCGGGGACGCCCATCTCGGCGAACCTCGCCACGTCGGTCCAGCCGAACTTGGCGGTGGCCTCCGCTCCCACCGCGGCCAGGAACTCCGCCGCAGCGGGCTGGTCCAGACCGGGCCGGGCACCGATGGCGACATCGGTCACCTCGAGCGCGAAGCCCGGCAGCACCCCGCGGACGTACGCCTCGGCCTCGGCCGCCGACTTGTCCGGCGCGAACCGGTAGTTGATCTCGACCCGACACCGGTCGGGGATCACGTTGCCCGCGATGCCGCCGCTGATGGCGACCGCGTTCAGACCCTCGCGGTAGGTGAGCCCGTCGACCACGACCTGCCGAGGCTCGTGCTCGGCCAGCCGCTGCAGCAGGGCCCCGGCGTCGTGGATCGCGTTGTGACCCATCCAGGCGCGGGCGGAGTGGGCGGCCACGCCGGGCAGCTCGCAGATCAGCCGCATCGTGCCCTGGCAGCCGCCCTCGATCTGCGCGCTGGTCGGCTCGCACAGCACCGCGAAGCCGCCGGCCAGCAGCTCCGGCCGCTCCCGACCGATCCGGCCCAGGCCGTTGAGCTCGGCGGCCACCTCCTCGTTGTCGTAGAAGATCCAGGTCAGGTCACGGCGGGGCTCGGTCAGGGCGGCCGCGCAGACCAGCTGGACGGCGACGCCCCCCTTCATGTCGCAGGCGCCCCGACCCCAGATCTCCAGGCCGTCGCCCTCGCCCTCGGTCCAGTGCGGGACGTTGCCGGCGATCGGGACCGTGTCCAGGTGGCCGGCGATCACCACCCGGTCGGACCGACCCAGGTCGGTCCGGGCCACCACCACGTTGCCGTCGCGGATCACCTCCCGGTGCGCGTACGCCCGCAGCGCGGCCTCCACCGCGTCGGTGATCGCCAGCTCGTCACCGCTCACCGACGCGATGTCGATCAGGGTCTTCAGCAGCTCGACGGGGTCGCCCGCGAGGTCGAGCCGGACGGTGTCTGCGGGGGCCTCGGTCATGTGCGGAGCCTCTCGCGAGTGCAGGAGCAGCAACGGGCGACACGCTTTTCGTCGTTCGTTGCTGCGACGAACGAGCGAGACGTGCGGCGCTTCCTGACCGCGGAGCGCGGAGCGCGACGGTCGAACACGGACATGCAGGGCACCCTACCGACGCCGGTATCCTCGGCCCATGAGCTCTCCGGTCGAGACCGACGACGCCGCCCGCGCCGCTGCCGCCTGGGGGGTCGCCACCGTGCACCCGACCGGCACCCTGGACGCCTACTTCCCGGCGCCGGTGCTGGGCGGCGATCCCGGACCCGAGCCGGAAGCGCTCGCGTCGTTGGTCGGCGAGGACGAGATCCGCGGCGTGCGGACCGAGCTGGTGCGCACCGTCATCGACCTGGACGCGGCGCCGGCCGA
>JBMDXL010000620.1:0-5599 GCA_048594465.1 Microlunatus sp.
TCGTCGGCGTTCACGAACACCACCCGACGGCCGCCCAGGATGCCGCGGTACCGGTCGTCCAGGCCGTAGATGGTGGTGTTGAACTGATCATGACTGCGCAGCGTCTGCAGCACCAGCTGACCCTCGGCCACCTGCAGCAGCTCGATCGGCGAGGCGGTGAACTCCGCCCGACCCGAGGCGGTCGGGAAGGTGCGGCTGTCCCGCGGCGGATGCGGCAGCACGAAGCCACCCGGTCGGTCGACCGACACCTCGTACGACTCGCAGCCGGGCACCACCCGGGAGATGTGGGTGCGGATCCTGCGGTAGTCGTCCCGCATCCCCCGCCAGTCCAGGCCGTGGCGGTCGCCCAGCGTCCGTTCGGCGATGCCCGTGACGATGGCGACCTCGGAGCGCAGGTGCTCACTGGCCGGTGCCAGCGGTCCGCGCGAGGCGTGCACCGAGCAGGTCGAGTCCTCCACCGAGACGAACTGCTCGCCACTGGCCTGGACGTCCCTCTCGGTCCGCCCCAGGGTGGGCAGGATCAAGGCGGTCTCGCCGCAGACCAGGTGCGAGCGGTTGATCTTGGTCGAGACGTGGACGGTCAACCGGGCCCGGCGGAGGGCGTCGGCGGTGACCTCGGTGTCGGGCGCCGCCTGCACGAAGTTGCCGCCCAGGCCGATGAACACGTGCGCCTTGCCGTCCCGCAGGGCGCGGATCGAGTCCACCGTGTCGTAGCCGTGCTCGCGGGGGGGATCGAAGCCGAACTCGGCCTGCAGGCGGTCGAGGAAGTGCTGCGGCGGACGCTCCCAGATGCCCATCGTCCGATCGCCCTGCACGTTGGAGTGGCCGCGGACCGGGAGCAGACCGGCTCCGGGCTTGCCGATGTCCCCCCGGGCGAAGGCGAGGTTGGCGATCTCCTTGATGGTGGCCACCGAGTTGCGGTGCTGGGTCAGCCCCATGGCCCAGCAGTAGACGGTCGCCGGGGAGTCGGCGATCATCCGGGCCGCCTGGGTGATCAGCTCCCGGGACAGGCCGGTGGACGACTCGACCTGCGCCCAGTCCAGGGCCCGGACGTGGTCCCGCCAGGCCCCGAACCCGTGGGCGTAGGTCTCGACGAAGGCGTGGTCGATGGCGTCCCACTCCACCAGCAGCGCGCCGATCGCCTGGAACAGCGCCAGGTCGCCGTTGATCTTGACCGGCAGGTGCAGATCGGCCAGGGCGGTGCCTCTGCCGACGATCCCGCGGGGGCGCTGCGGGTTGCGGAAGTTGACCAGCCCCGCCTCCCGGAGCGGGTTGATGGCGATGATCTGCGCCCCGCGGTCCTTGGCCTCCTCCAACGCCGACAGCATCCGCGGGTGGTTGGTGCCCGGGTTCTGGCCGGCCAGCACGATCAGCGACGCCGCGTGCACGTCCTCCAGGCTGACGCTGGCCTTGCCGATGCCGATCGTCTCCGCCAGGGCGACCGAGGTCGACTCGTGGCACATGTTGGAGCAGTCGGGCAGGTTGTTGGTCCCGTACGCCCGGATGAACAGCTGGTAGGCGAACGCGGCCTCGTTGGACGCGCGGCCGGAGGTGTAGAAGATCGCCTCGTCCGGGCTGGCCAGCGCGTTCAGGTGGCCGGCGATGATGTCGAAGGCGGCGTCCCAGGACACCGGCGCGTAGTGCTCGGCCCCCGGACGCTTGACCATCGGCTCGGTGATCCGGCCCTGCTGCCCCAGCCAGTGCTCGGTCTGGGCGTCGAGCTCGGCGATGCTGTGCCGGGCGAAGAACGCCGGCGTGGCCCTGGTCCGGGTCGCTTCCTCCGAGACCGCCTTGGCCCCGTTCTCGCAGAACTCGGCGGCGTGCCGGTGACCGATCTCGGGATCGGGCCAGGCACAGCTGGGGCAGTCGAACCCCTCCGCCTGGTTGAGCCGCAGCAGCGTCTCCGCCGTCCGCCGCGGGCCCATCTCGGTCAGGGACCGCTTCATCGAGACGGCCACCGCCTTGACCCCGGCGGCGTGGTCGTCGGGCGGGCGCACCCGCAGGTCGTCGTCGGACCCGATCGCTCGGGGTTCACGCTTGCTCACGACTGACTCCTCCATCGACGACGGCTGACTTCACCGTACGTCTACTCTCGTGCGGTGCCGACCCCCACCGCTCCCCGCCCGCCGAAGATCCCCAACCGCCGAACGCCGGCGCAGATCGACAGCGACGGCCGGGGGTTGCTGGACGGGGACAGCTACGCCGGCGAGCGCTACGACCGGATCGACCTGAGCGACCGGGATCTGCGGCACTCCACCTTCTCCGAGTGCGGTTTCGTGGGCGCCGTGCTGACCGGAACCGACCTGACCGGTGCCCATCTGGTGGAGTCCGAGCTGACCGAGGTGGAGGCCGCCCACCTGACCGCCCCACGCAGCCTGTGGCGGCACAGCGCGATCCGCCGGTCCCGGCTCGGTGCGGTGGTGGCGTACGAGGCCGGTCTCGACGGCCTGGTCGTCGCCGACACCAAGATCTCCTTCCTGAACGCGCGCTCGGGGACCTGGAAGGACGTGCTGCTCCAGCGGTGCGTGATCGATGAGCTCGACCTGGTCGGGGCCAAACTGACCCGGGTCCGGTTCGAGGACTGCCAGATCCGCTCGCTCGAGCTCACCGGCACGACCTGCACCGACGTCGACCTCCGCTCCGCCCAGCTCCGCGAGCTCAGCGGTCTGGCCGGTCTGGGGGGCTGCACCATCAGCCCCGAGCAGCTCAGCGACCTGTCCGGCGCTCTCGCCGCCCACCTGCGGATCTCGGTCGCGCCGGCCTGACGCTCAGCAGTGCTCAGTCCACGGAGTTCGACAGCTCGTCCAGGGTGCGGACGTCGTCGGCGTCCAGCGCGAAGTCGAGTTGCGCGTTGGCCTCGATGCGCTCCGGGGTCACCGACTTCGGCAGCGGCAGCACGTCCTTCTCCAGCAGGTAGCGGATCGACAGCTGGGCGACGCTCTTGCCGTACTTCTCGGCGATGCCGGCCAGCCGGTCGTCGTCCAGCAGCTTGCCGGTCGCGAGCGGGGAGTAGCCCTCGACCAGGATGTCGCGTTCCTGGCAGTAGGCCGTCGTCTCCGGCTGGGTGTTCCCGATGAACCAGCGGATCTGGTTGGCGTGCGGCGTCACGTCGGTGCCCGAGGCCAGCGACTCGAGGTCGTCGACGTCGAAGTTGGACACGCCGATCGACCGCACCCGCTCGGCGCCGTACATCTCCTCGAAGACCTTCCAGACCTCGATGTTGCCGGCCTTGTGGTCCGAGCCCATGTCCTGCCACGGCCACGGGGCGTGGATCAGCCACAGGTCGATCGGTCCCAGATCGAGGTTGTTCGCCGACGTCTCGAACGCCTCCCGTGCACCCTCGGCATCCTTGATCTCGGCCGGGAGCTTGGTGGTGATGTAGACCTCCTCCCGCGGCACGCCGGAGTCGCGGATCGCCCGGCCGACGCTCCGCTCGTTGCCGTAGGCCAGCGCGGAGTCGATGTGGCGGTAGCCGAGCTTCAGGGCCTCGGCCACCGAGTCGTACGCCTGCGATCCCTCGGGGATCTGCCAGGTGCCGAAGCCGACCTTCGGGATGCGGTGGGCGGAGGCCAGCGGGAACGTTTCAGTGAGGATGGACACGTCCGGAAACTACCCCGGTCCGGAGCGGGGAAACCGATCGGGGTGCGGCCCGCTACGTTCACGAGCATGCACGAGGTCGTCTTCAGTCGCCGGAACGGCTGGATCCCCTACGTCGTCCGCGATGGCGACGAGCTGAGGCTGGAGCTGGGCGCAGGCAACGACGGCCTGCACAGCCCGCGAACCTTCTCGTTCCCGATCGGTCAGGTGCACCTGGACGTGATCAGGACCGACCTGGCCCGCCACCTGCTGCTCTGGGTCGCGATCGTCCCGCTCTGCGACGCCGCCGGCACCCAAGGGGAGCTCGACGAGGATGCCGCGATCAGCCTGCGGGACACGATCCTGCTCGGGTCGGTCGCCGACGTCGACGCCCTCTTCCGCGAGAAGGCGCTGGTCACCACGATGCTGGTCGCCCACGGCGCCGACATCCCGCTCCTCGAACGCGGGCAGCTCGTCGACTCGTTGCACTCGGCGACCGAGGAGTCCCACCCGCAGGTCGCCCAGGCCTACGTGGCGAACCGCGACCGCGCTCGACGCGGCGTGCGGCTCGCCCCTCTCGACGAGGCCGTGCTGACGTACACCGGCCAGTACCTGCACAGCTCGACCAGACCGGGCCGCCACCCCGCCGCGGTCGAACCCGCGTTGCTGGGGGAGGTGCTGGCCGTCATCGCCACCGCTGAGGACGCGTCGGCCCGACTCAGCATCAGCCCCCGAGTTTCTTCCCGTGGAGGAGAAGCCGGGGACAGCCGATCCGCCGAGCGGAGGCACTCGTGGCAGACGATGACGCGGGCGGTGACCGGAGCGCTGCGCCGCAGACACCCGCGGTTGGCCGAGGACTCTGTGCGCTCCGTGGCCTTCCTGATGTGCTCCGAGGCCGCCGACCGCACCAGAAGGCGCTAGCCCCCGGCCGGTCCGGTGGACCAGCCGAGGGCCGCGTGTGCGATGACGGATCAGTGCATCGGCGGGCGGTCGGAGGCGACGGCGGTGTCGTCGTGCACCACCGGCGCCAGCCGGGCCCAGAGCAGGAACAGCAGGCCGAGGACCAGCATCCCGATGCCGAGCAGCAGGTTGATGTGGATTCCGGCGGACTTGGCGATCTCCTCCGGCGAGGTGAACAGACCGTAGATGGTCAGTGCGACGCCGTAGAAGGTGAACAGCGCGCCGATCAGGATGCGCAGGTCGAACAGCTTGGACGCCGCCGACTTCGGGGCGTCGGTGCCCGCCAGCTCGTCGGAGGTCGGTTCGTGCTTGGCCATGTGCTTTCCCTCCCTCAGATGAAGATGATCGACAGGACGAGGACGATACCCAGGGCGGAGAAGCCGAGGAGCTTGGGCGACTCGTACCACTTGCGGACGTAGCCCTCGTGCGGGTCACCGGCGTCAGGATCCGGCACACCCCAGACCAGGCCCTTGAGCTCACCGACCGGCTTGGAGGTGGTGAACAGGGTGACGACCACGGTGACCACCGCGTCGACCACGAACGCCACGATGGCGCCGTAGAAGTTGAGCATCTGAGCGTTGATCTCGCCGTCCATGGACTGCCCGGCGTAGAAGTACGCGATCTTCGGACCGATCAGGTACTGGAAGGTCACGGCGGCCACGAAGCCGGAGACCAGACCGAAGAAGCCGGCCCAGGGGGTCGTCCGCTTCCAGAACATGCCGATGATGAAGGTGGCGAACACCGGCGCGTTGAAGAAGGAGAACAGCGTCTGGATGTAGTTCATGATGTTGCTGAACTGGGACGCGATGAAGGCGGTGCCGATGCCGACCACGATGCCCACGATGGTGACCACCCGGCCGACGTTCAGGTAGTAGCGGTCCGGCTTGTCCTTCTTGATGTAGGTCTGCCAGATGTCGTAGGTGAAGACCGTGTTGAAGGAGCTGACGTTGGCCGCCATGCCGGCCATGAAGGCGGCCAGCAGACCGGCCACCGCGATGCCCAGCGTGCCGTTCGGCAGGTAGTGGTTCATCAGCGCCGGGATGGCGTCGTGGTAGGTGGTGCC
>JBMDXL010000621.1:0-3518 GCA_048594465.1 Microlunatus sp.
ATCTACAAGGGCGACGTCAAGAACATCGCCGAGGTTCGCGCCGAGAACGCCGCGGCCCCGGCCGCCGACCGTCCGCGTCGCGAGCGCCCGTCGGGCACCCGCCCGCGCCGCAGCGGCGCCTCGGGCACCACCGCCACCAGCACTGACGCCGGCCGTGCGGCCACCGGCCGCGCTGCGGGCCGCCTTCTGGGCCGCGCGCTCGGCGCGGCTGCCGGCGACGTCACCCTTGTAGATCCACACCTTCACGCCGATCCGGCCGAAGGTGGTGCGGGCCTCGAAGAAGCCGTAGTCGATGTCGGCGCGCAGCGTGTGCAGCGGCACCCGACCCTCGCGGTAGAACTCCGACCGGCTCATCTCGGCGCCGCCGAGACGACCCGAGCACTGGATCCGGATGCCCTGGGCACCGGCCCGCATCGCGCTCTGCTGGGCCTTGCGCATCGCCCGACGGAACTGCACGCGGGACGCGAGCTGCTCGGCCACGCCCTGCGCGACCAGCTGGGAGTCGATCTCGGGGTTCTTGACCTCGAGGATGTTCAGCTGGACCTGCTTGCCGGTCAGCTTCTCCAGCTCGCCGCGGACGCGCTCCGCCTCGGCGCCGTTGCGGCCGATGACGATGCCCGGACGCGCGGTGTAGATGTCGACCCGGACCCGGTCACGGGTCCGCTCGATCTCGACGCTGGAGATGCCGGCGCGCTCGAGGTTCTTGGTCAGCATCCGACGGATCTTGACGTCCTCGCCCACGTAGGCGCTGTACAGCTTGTCGGCGTACCAGCGGCTGCGGTGGTCGGTGGTGATGCCGAGCCGGAAGCCGTTCGGGTTGATCTTCTGACCCATGCTCAGGCCTCCTTGTTCGAGTTCGGCTCGACGACGACGGTGATGTGGCTGGACCGCTTGAGGATCCGGCTGGCCGACCCCTTGGCGCGCGGACGGATCCGCCGCATGGTCATGCCCTCGTCGACGTACGCCTGCGACACGTACAGGTCGGTCCGCTTCAGGTTGTCGGTGTGCTCGGCGTTGGCGACGGCACTGGCCAGCACCTTGTAGACCGGCTCGCTCGCGGCCTGCGGCGCGAACTGCAGGGTGGAGAGCGCGTCGTCCACCGGCAGGCCACGGACCAGGTCGACCACGCGGCGGGCCTTGGTCGGGCTGACCCGGACCTGACGCGCGATCGCGTACGAACCGGGACGGTCGCCGAGCAACGCCTGGCGGCGGCTGGGACGTGAGTCCTTGCTCATCTGTTTCTGATTCCTTCTCTGCGGCTGCCCCCGCGTCAGCGGCGGCGGGACTTCCGGTCGTCCTTCTCGTGGCCCCGGAAGGTCCGAGTCGGGGCGAACTCGCCGAGCTTGTGACCGACCATCGAGTCGGTGACGAACACGGGGACGTGCTTGCGACCGTCGTGCACGGCGATGGTGTGACCGATCATGTCGGGCACGATCATCGAACGGCGCGACCAGGTCTTGATCACGTTCTTGGTGCCCTTGGCGTTCTGCACGTCCACCTTCTTGGCGAGGTGGTCGTCGACGAAGGGCCCCTTCTTCAGGCTCCGTGGCATCTCTTCTGTGCTCCTGCTCAGCGCTTCTTGCCGGACTTGCGGCGACGGACGATCAGGCGACTGCTCGCCTTGTTCTTGTCACGGGTCCGGCCCTCGGGCTGACCCCACGGCGACACCGGGTGACGACCACCGGAGGTCTTGCCCTCACCACCACCGTGCGGGTGGTCGATCGGGTTCATGGCCACACCGCGGACGGTCGGGCGCTTGCCCTTCCAGCGGTTGCGACCGGCCTTGCCCCAGTTGATGTTGGACTGCTCGGCGTTGCCGACCTCACCGACCGTGGCCCGGCAGCGGACGTCGACCAGACGCATCTCGCCGGACGGCATCCGCAGCGTGGCCTGGCTGCCCTCGCGGGCCACCAGCTGGATCGAGGCGCCGGCGGACCGGGCGAGCTTCGCGCCACCGCCGGGACGCAGCTCCACGGCGTGCACCGTGGTGCCGACCGGGATGTTGCGCAGCGGCAGGTTGTTGCCCGCCTTGATGTCGGCACCCTCACCGGCCTCCACGGCCGCGCCCTGACGCAGACCCTGCGGGGCGATGATGTAGCGCTTCTCGCCGTCGGCGTAGTGCAGCAGAGCGATCCGGGCCGTGCGGTTCGGGTCGTACTCGATGTGCGCCACCTTGGCCGGCACGCCGTCCTTGTCGTAGCGCTTGAAGTCCACCAGCCGGTAGGCCTGCTTGTGACCGCCGCCGATGTGCCGGGTGGTGATCTTGCCGGAGTTGTTCCGGCCACCGGTCTTCGGACTCGGGACGAGCAGCGACTTCTCCGGAGTGGACCGGGTCAGCTCGACGAAGTCGGCAACGCTGCTGCCGCGACGGCCCGGCGTTGTCGGCTTGTACTTACGGATACCCATGAGGTCAGATTCCTTTACTGCGTTCGGATCCCGGTCAGCCGACCGGTCCGGAGAAGATGTCGATGCGCTCACCGTCGGCCACGGACACGATGGCCCGCTTGGTGTCGGGGCGCTTGCCCCAACCCGCCCGGGTCCGCCGCTTCTTGCCCTGGCGGTTGATGGTGTTCACACCCGTGACCTTGACCTTGAAGATCGACTCGACGGCGATCTTGATCTCGGTCTTGTTCGCGTCGGTGGCGACCAGGAACGTGTCCTTGTTCTCGTCCAGCAGCGAGTAGCTCTTCTCACTCACCACGGGGGCGAGCAGCACGTCGCGGTGGTCCCGGATCTTCAGCGCGTTGCTCATCGCAGTTCCTCCCCATCGGTGGCCTCGGACTCGGTGGCGACCGCCTTGGCGGCCTTGCCCTTGGTCGGGCCCGCGATGTACGCGGTCAGGGCCGACGAGGTGAACACCACGTCGTCGTTGACCAGCACGTCGTAGGCGTTCAGCTGGTCGACGGTGATCACGTGCAGAGCCGCCGCGTTGCGGAGGCTGATCCAGGCGAGGTCCTCGTCCCGGTGCAGCACGACCAGGGTCTTGCTCAGCACCTTGTCCGACCCCAGGGCCTTGGCCACCAGGGACAGCGCGGTCTTGGTCGAGGGCACGTCACCGATCGTCAGGTCGGCGACCACGTGCACCCGGCCGTCGCGGGCCCGGTCCGAGAGCGCCCCGCGCAGAGCGGCGGCGATCATCTTCTTGGGCGTCCGCTGGGCGTAGCCCCGCGGCTGCGGACCGTGCACCACGCCACCACCGGTGTACTGCGGCGCGCGGATCGAGCCCTGACGGGCGCGACCGGTGCCCTTCTGCCGGTACGGCTTGGCGCCGCCACCGCGGACGTCGGAGCGGGTCTTCACCGCGTGCGTGCCCTGGCGGGCCGCAGCCAGCTGGGCCACCACGACCTGGTGGATCAGCGGGATGTTCGCGGTGACGTCGAAGAGATCGGCCGGCAGCTCGACCGAGCCGCTGGTGCCGCCCTCGGCGTCGATGACATCGATCTGGCGGGACTCGCTCATGCCAGGTCTCCCTTCTTGGCGGCGCTGCGCAGCACGACCAGGCCACCCTTGTTGCCCGG
>JBMDXL010000622.1:0-2144 GCA_048594465.1 Microlunatus sp.
GTGAGCCACGGCGATGCGTCGAGGGCCACGACACCAAAGGAGCTGTTATGTCCACGTTCTCGATGTCACGCCGCTCGTTCCTGGGCCTGAGCGGCGGCTTGGCGGCCGCCTCGGTGCTCGCTGCGGCGGGGTGTTCGACCGCCGGCTCAGAGTCTGAGTCCGACGGTGGGGGGACCGCGAAGCTGCTGCTGCCGGGCGATGTCCCCCAGGGCTGGCAGGCTGTCAAGGACAAGGTCAACGCCAAGCTGCAGGCCGAGCTCGGCTTCACCATCGACCCGCAGTTCATCAACTGGTCCAACTACGGCCAGCAGGCGCTGCTGAAGTTCACTGCCGGCGAGCAGTTCGACACCGCCCTCCAGGCGCTCTGGCTGAACATGGCCCAGCTGCAGAACCAGGGGGCTCTGGCCGATCTCACCGGCCAGCTCGACAAGTACCCCGACCTGAAGAAGACGATGAACGCGCAGCTCATCACCTCCAACACCTGGGACGGGAAGCTCTGGGGCATCCCCCAGGTCAACAGCGCGGCCCGGATCCACCACTACGCCATCCGCCAGGACCTGGCCGAGAAGGTCGGGCAGGCCGAGATCGGCAGCTACAACGACTTCGAGCGCTTCCTCTCCCTGGTCAAGGAGAAGGGCGGCGGTGTGATCCCCTACGCCGCCAACGCCAGCACCACCAACCTGCTGGCGGTGCCGACCCCGACCGCGCAGTTCAACGCCGCCACCTGGGAGGACCCGCACACCATCTACCTGGCCTTCGTCGGCAAGGGCCTGTTCTTCATCCCCGCCAAGGACGCCGCCACCACCAGGTCGTCCAGCCCCATCCCGTTCTGGGAGGACGCCACGGTGGTCGAGACCTTCCGTCGGATCCGGAAGTACTACCAGGACGGTCTCATCAACAAGGATGCGTTGAACACCGACTCCGCCACCGTCAGCAGCCAGTTCGCCGCCGGCAAGTACGCCTCCACCTGGGCCATCACCGACGGTCTGACCAGCAACAGCCTGCCGGCGCTGACCAAGGCCGTCCCGGGAGCGAGCCTGGCCAACGTCGCGCCGTTCGCCCAGGGCCTCACCGGCGCGAAGCCCAATCAGACGTTCCAGGCCGACAACCTCGTCGTGGTCAACGCCCGCGGCGATCTCGACCGTGCGATGAAGCTGCAGAACTGGTTGTCGGTGAAGGAGAACTACGACCTGGTCAACTACGGCATCGAGGGCACCGACTGGAAGGCCGACGGGGACGACAAGTTCGAGTCACTCAGCAAGTACGCCTTTCCTGGCTACGCCCTGGCCTGGCGTGCTGATCTCGCCCGCCGCACCTCGGTGATGACCGAGTCGGAGTCGACGCTGCTGGACTGGGCTCAGGACTACGACAACTTCACCGTCGACCCGTTCGCCTCGTTCATCCCCGACTCGCAGCCGGTGAAGGCGCAGCTGGCGCAGATGACCACGGTGACCACCCAGTACGCCAACCCGCTCTACTACGGGGTCGTCGACGTCGATTCCCAGCTCGACAAGCTGAAGAAGGCCGCCCAGGGTGCGGGGCTGGACAAGATCCAGGCCGAGATGCAGAAGCAGGCCGACGCCTACCTGGCCGCGAACGGCTGACGGTCGCCCGACCGCACACCCACAGTGACGCGGGCGGCCCCGGTGGACGCCCCGGAGGAGAACACACGATGACCACCCTGGTGCTGATGAGCAAGGAGACCTTCGTCGAGCAGTTCGACGACCGTCGACTCGCTCGTCTGGCCGCGTTGACTCCGACCTGCGACCCCATCCACGTCGAGGACCTCGACGAAGCACCCCCAGCCGGCCTCGATCAGGTCGACGTCCTGCTCACCGGCTGGGGGGCACCGCGGCTGCACCAGCCCCGACTGGAGCGGCTGCCGCGGCTCCACACCGTCCTGCACTGTGCCGGCTCGGTGAAGAGCCTGGTGTCACCGGATCTGTGGCACCGAGGGATCCGGGTGTCGACGGCGGCGGAGGTGAACGCCATCCCGGTGGCGGAGTTCACCTTCGCCGCGATCGTCATGGCCGGGAAGAAGGCACCGTTCCTGGCCGCCGACGCGCGCCGGCACCGCAACGACTGGAGCTACCGCAGCGGTCGCGGGCGCTTGAGCAACCTCGGGCTCACCATCGGCATCGTCG